>CAJCIF010000106.1 GCA_903970355.1 Actinomycetota bacterium | reverse complement strand
GCAACGGCCTATGTCACTAAAAACGTTCATCAGGCATTCATTAAAATGACCTGTCTCGAAACAGCTGAGCTAGGCTCCAACTACAACACGGCCGATGCACGCTGGTTGCCCCTGATCGCCAATGGCAAGACTGTTACTCTTTCGGCTTCATCAGACTATCTTGCGCCAATGATCTCAGTAAAACTGAACGGCAAGATGTATAACGTCGTTATTGACCTTCCTGATCTCACCGCCACTAAAAAGACAGTCTTTTTGCTTACCGATGGCCGCAGTATCATTGCCATAGATCCAAATACGGAAGACGTTTGGCTTATGGTTACTAAATTCAAGGGCACAGATGCCACTTTCGTTTGGAAAAAATTGAACCACAAAAAAGACAAGCCACTTGGTCCGAGATTGACCCCAGTCTCGCAAGAATCACATTAGATCCGCACCATATATAGTGCAATCGCTTCTAGTGCAGTCGGCAGCCAACCAGATTTAACCGATCAACCTTCGAAATAATCTGCTATTTTGATTTCGTTCCCGCCATGCCGGTTGAAATATGCAAACAGCACGAAAACTTGTTACGGTCATTCTCAACATAACTCTTTTAGTAAGTCTTGCTCCTCGTGTTCTTGCGGGAGCGGAAGATATGAGCCTGGACAAGGGTTGCAAACTGAACGCCCAGAAACAATTTACGCAAGCCATACCTTTATTGAATGAAGCCATTTCACTAAATGGACACTCCGCAAGAGCTTATCAAGAGCGCGGTTATGCCTACTCTGGGCTTGGCCAGTACAAAAAAGCGATAGAGGACCTTAGCAAAGCGGTCGAGATAGATCCCCGTAATGCAGCAGCATTTGATTGCCGCGGCTTTTCCTATGCCGCACTGGGCGAAGATCAAAAGGCTATTGATGATTACACCAAAGCAATAGGCGCCGACGCGAAGTACAAAGCAGCTTATGAAAACAGGGCCTTTGTGCTGGGAAAACTGGGGCATCATGATAAAGCCATTCAAGACCTGGATACGGCTATCAAACTCGATTCCCACTCGCCAACAGCTTATGACAACCTCGGTTTTGAATTCGAACGCTCCGGACTGCATGAAAAGGCCATCGAACAATTCACTAAGGCGATCGCTATCGATCCTAAATTCGCTTCTTCATATAACAACCGTGGTTATTCGTACGAACAATTAGGCCAACATAAGCAAGCCATAGCCGACTATACAAAAGCGATCGAACTTAATCCCAAAAACGCGGATTACTATGATGCACGGGCATTTTCACTTTCTGCCGATGGTGCAAATGATAAAGCGATTCCAGATTTTACAAAGGCAATTGGAATAAAACCCAACGAAACACGTTTCTATGATCATAGAGGCTTCTCTTATTCAGCGACTGGTCAAGTGGATAAAGCAATCGCCGATTTCAATAAGGCCATAAGTCTCGATCCTAAATCTGTCATTAGTTACGATCATCGTGCCAGCGCCTTTGAAATGCAAAACAAACACCAGAAAGCTGTTGATGACTGGACCAAAGCAATCGCGCTAGATCCAAAAAATGCCAAGCTTTACTCTTTTAGATCGATTGCCTATGCAAAATTGCACAAAATCGAGCAGGCTAAAGCCGATCAACTAAAAGTGAAGCAGTTGAGCGGCAAAGCTAAGTAGCAGGAGTTCAGAATTCGCAATGCGTCCCTTTTTATTGCTCGTTCTTTTGCTTTGCAATTTCGCTCCGGTTTTTAGTGCAGAAACAACTACCGCTAACCCACCGGAAGTTCATTTCAAAGCATGGTCTGACGCCGAATTCCAAAAAGCACGCCAGGAGAAAAAGCCCGTTCTTCTCGATCTGCATGCCGTGTGGTGCCACTGGTGTCACGTCATGGACAAAGAAACGTATGGCAATCCGGAAGTAGTACAACTTTTAAATGACCACTTCATCACTTTGAGTGTAGATGAAGATTCCAGGCCAGATCTAGCCAATCGTTATCAGGAATATGGCTGGCCGGCCACCATCATTTTTAGTCCGGATGGAAAAGAAATTGTCAAAAATTCCGGGTTTATTCCAGCTTCCGATATGGTGAAGCTGTTGAAGAATATCATTCAAGATCCCTATACACCGAGTAGTTCAATTGAAAAAGCTTCGGCAATAAATTATAGCTCCGTGCCCAAACTTACTGAAGCACAGGAACATGCACTGCTCAAGCAAAGCCTGGAAGAATATGATACCAAGCACGATGGCTTCGGCACCGACAATAAGTTTCTCGACTGGGATACGACAGAATATTGCATCATGAAGGCAAAAGCAGGCGATGAAAAATTTGAACGAATGGCAAAGGAAACACTTAATGCCGAATTTAAATTGTTAGATCCCGTTTGGGGCGGCGTTTATCAATATTCAACAGATGGCGATTGGGTGCATCCGCATTTCGAAAAGATCATGCAGATGCAAGCTGAGGACATTCGAATTTATACTCTTGCTTACGAACTCTGGCATGACAAAAGATATTTAGCTGCCGCAGTTGGCATTTACAAATTTCTCAATAATTTTCTAAAATCACCGGAAGGGGCTTTCTATACAAGCATGGATGCCGACCTGGTTCCCGGCAAGCACAGTGCCGAATATTTTCAATTGAACGATGGCGACCGAAGAAAACGCGGCATACCGAGAATTGACAAACACATTTATGCTCGTGAGAACGGCTGGGCTATCAATGCTCTCATGGCATTATATGGTGCCACCTCCAACCGCTTATATTTAAACGAAGCACAATTAGCTGCCAATTGGATTATCGCCAATCGCTCTTTGCCTGGTGGTGGATTCATGCACGACTCTAAGGACAAGGCGGGACCGTACCTCGACGACACAATGGCTATGGGCAGAGCTTTCTTAAGCCTGTACGCCGCCACAGGAGATAAAAATTGGTTGCAGAGAGCGGAGCATGCGGCCAATTACATAGACAAATATTTCAAATGTCGAAGTGAGGCCGGTTATGCTACCGCTGCTCTTTATGAGGGTGCAACACCAATGCCGGATCCTACCGCTGATGAAAATGTAATGCTGGTGCGATTTACCAATTTACTTTATCACTACACGGGCAAAAAGCAGTACAAAGAAATGGCTGATTTTGCAATGAGATACCTCGCTACGGAAGATGTCGGGAAAGATCGCGGCATGTACACCCTGGGAATTCTCCTCGCCCACTCCGAATTGAAAAGTCGGCCTGCTCACATCACAGTAGTAGGTCATAAGGACGATCCTGTCGCACAAGATCTAGTTACGGCAGCTTTGAAATATCCGAGCGGCTACAAAATGGTTGAGTGGTGGGATCGCCGCGAAGGATCGCTTCCCAATATGGACATTGAGTTTCCTGATCTGCCCAAAGCAGCGGCATTTGCCTGCGCCAATCAACGTTGTTCAAGACCAGTTTACGAACCACAAGAAGTTTTCGGTATGGTTGAAAGACTGTCGCAATCACAATCAGAGTGACGACAGTCCGTATTCAGGCCCGTCCGGATCGAAAGCGCGCGGATCATACCAACTGCGTTCTTCATCTGAATATTCTTCATTGAGTGATACGTGGCAATGTGGAAGCTGTTTTTGAATTATGCTTTGCCATTCTTTAGGACTGTCCTGTTTACCGACAATGGCAAGTTTATCGAGATTGGCAAGGAATCTAAACCAGGGCGGATTACCGGACTTACCAATAGCATTGACGCCAACACATAATCTCTTCAGCCTGGGAAGGGATTTTTCTAATTTTGCCATCATATCCGGGGTCAACGCTTTGTATGTCAAACAAAGAGTGTTGAGAGATTTCAATCGGTTGATAGCAGACAAATCTTGTTCGTCCATTTCACATATCGGTAATCCCAGCGCTCGCATGTTCGGACTTAGTTTTTCGATCAATTTCTTAGGATGCGAATAGCGAGAAACGAGTAAAACGCGCAGCTTATCGAGGTTTGAGCACTTAGAAAGTTGGCTGGTATCTGGACAACATTCGTCGTAAACCAGCCAACGCAAATTGGTCATCTCTCCTGGAGTCGATACTAATTTAGGTGGGATTTGAAAGCGGTGAAAAAATAAAATGCGTAAATCTCCAAGCAGAGTTAAATTCTTCATTGCTGCTTCGTGCATGTCGTCATCGTATGCAAGTGCCTGAATACCATGGTCTGAGTAATTGGCAGAAATTCGAACTCCATCGAGATCATTACTGCGGAAGCGCGTAATCAAAGAAGGCGTCATCTCGTATATCTGTCCGGTTGCATCAAGCAATATTTTTGCTTTCGCTGGAGTACGAGCTGTTTTGGTGGCAGTAACTGAATGCAACTGACCGTCCATCCACCAATATAAGTCGCCAAGATTAGCTTTTGGAGGAAAAACAAAAACACGCTCTCCTTCAACAATTTGTGAGAGGCGTTCATTCGGCAACCCGACGGGATTTTCAGATTCATTTGGTATTCGAATAGCTGAATCGGGATGGTCTGCATTTGCCGGCTTCGTCTCAACCCTAGTGGGCTCTTGCTGGCTATTCATAAACTCCAATGTTCCATAAGCAATGACACCCAAAATCGCCAGTGCCCCGACGGCAATAATCCAGCGAAAACTGTTGTTCATTTTCGCTTCCGTTACGGCAGTTGTAGCTGCTGGTTTTGAAACGATTTTATTGGGGCTCTCGATCAATTCCTGAGCCAATTTCATGCAATCAGCTTGGCGAGCTTCGGGATTTTTGGAAAGCGCCTTTGCTATAACAGCCTCAAGAGCATTTGGGAAGGCAGTACCCATTGATGCTTGAGACATCGACTGAGGCAATTCATTTAAGTGTTGAGCAATGATGGCAATTGCGGTATCACCTACAAAAGGTGGCGTACCTGCCAGTGCTTGATAGATGACGCAACCAAGTGCATAAATGTCGGTTCGTTTGTCAACAGATTTACCACTGCATTGCTCAGGACTCATATAAAGCGGCGTACCAAATATTTCGCCTGTTCTTGTGAGCGCACTTTCTTCTGTCGATTCAATTTTGGCAATACCAAAATCCACTACTTTGGGAGTGAACCGTCCCGGCTCACCTTGTACAGGCACAAGCATGATATTGCTTGGTTTGATGTCTCTGTGTATAACACCTTGTGCGTGTGCATAC
>CAJCIF010000105.1 GCA_903970355.1 Actinomycetota bacterium | reverse complement strand
GAGAGGCAAAAGCGTGTTCGTTTAGCGCCGCAATCACATCAAGCAGGAAACTGAGCAAGAATCCTGCCGCTCCTGTGACAAGCAAATTTGTTCCTGCCAGAGCCGCAAGGGGCTTTTCGAGCGAAGCTGCTAAGCGTTCAGCATCTTGCTGAACGGTGGACGTCCTTTTCGCTAATTGCATTGGTTGCAGCTCACTTGTGTTCTAGATTTGCCAGACGGCGGATTCGCCGCCTCTACATATTAGCCTTTTATTCCATTCCCCTAAAGACTGCCGCCAAAGCATTCTAGAACCGGAATTTCAGACAGCTGCCTTAGTAGAGCACTTCTGGAACGCAGGCAATGCAAACTCTGGGAACTCTAGTACCACCTCGCGTATTTTCATACACTGCCTGATCAATTCCTTGGCGTGAGAGAGCGGTACCTGAGTTGCCGCATCACTTTTGGCTTGGTCCGGGACCGGATGCACTTCCATAAATAATCCATCGCAACCAGCAGCCATGGCTGCTTTGGCAAGGGTAGTTATATATTGTCTTTGCCCGCTGCTAGCAGTGCCACTGCCTCCAGGCAATTGCACGCTATGCGTAGCATCAAAAATGACAGGTTTACCGAATTGCTGCATGATCGGAATGCTGCGGAAATCGACAACCAGGTTGTTATAACCAAAAGTAGTGCCTCTTTCCATTACGAACACATTCTGATTACCAGCGTCCGTCACTTTCTTTATGTTGTTACCCATTTCCTGCGGGCTGAGAAACTGACCTTTTTTGATGGCGACGGCTTTTCCTGTCCTGGCTGCTGCCACCACAAGATCTGTCTGTCTGCACAAGAAGGCTGGTATTTGCAAGCAATCGAGCACTTCGCCAGCCGGTAGACATTGGGTAGTTTCGTGTACATCAGAGATAACCGGAACCCCAAGTTGTCTCTTTATATCGGCAAGCATTTTCAAGCCGTCTTCGAGTCCTGGACCGCGATACGAATCATTGGATGTTCGATTGGCCTTATCAAATGAGGACTTAAACAGGAGGGCAAAGCCTAACTCCTGAGAAATGTCCTTCAGTGCCTTAGCCGTGTTATAGACGAGGTCCCATGATTCTGCCATGCATGGCCCTGCTATTACCAGAAGCGGCTTTTCTTTTCCTAATTCGATATTTCCAATTTTGACGTTCACACCAAATGCCTCGTCCATGAGCCTCTGCACTATCGATCGCGTCTCCGCGCCGACATCATGATATCTTCCTTGAGACAGCCAAGTCAACAGAACTTCGCTCATTCTTAGCTAAACGAAAACTTGCAGAAATCAGGCATGGCGCCAGTATTCGATACCGCATTTGGTGGCATTGCAAATATGGGCGCATCGGAGGCAGGGCGAAGTTGGGTTAGTGATCGATACAGACATGTTTTCTTGACATGCACACATCCTCTGAAAATGAAAGAGAAATGTGGTGCATAGACGGCAAGGCGAAATCTTTTACAGAGATTTTTCGATGCCTAGAGTTCCTTAGCGATTTGCTCGGCACCGCCATATGTTGCCAAATGGCGGCACATGCGGCTTGCAGAGGCTGATAAACAAGAGGATCGGCGAGAAATCAAGAGAGAACCGATCGCAAAGATAGTTTAAGTATCACCACATTTAGTGGTATAAAAACGGACAAGCTAACCCTTTTTTACCAAGGCTTAGCCGCTTCCCCGCTCGTTCGTTGACAACTTCATTTTGAATCTGGCTGCCTTCGGGCTTTCAGTTACAACTCAACATCTGGAAATCAAGCAAATGACAAAACCAAAAAAACCACGCATAAGCTGTTTTCAATTGACAAGCTTCGGCTTATCGCTAGCTTTGGTATTTCAGGGACTCATGCCGTACGGCGCTCTAGCAAGCGATTCCAGTTACGCAAGAAAAACGTCCAAGGCAATTCTTGACGATGTATCTGAACCGCAAGCCAAGCTAATAAGCATGATTCAGGCCGCTAGTCCGGTCAAAATGGACGAAGATCGCAACCTTAGCCAAGAAGAAGCAGAAAACCTGCTGATCAGCCAAAGAGCACAATATAAAACTGAGATCGACAAAAAAGCTGTCGATCATCACTTCGCAAAATATATATCGAAGCTACCTGTCTTGACGGCCGCCACCATGGGAGCCGCACTCGGGGCTGATGCGGAATTAGACACAGCTTTGTCACGAGTTCAATCTCAAAGGCTTATTGAAGATTCTAAGAAGACGGTGCTTGCCACACTAACGGATGGTGCTGAATCAGAACCTTCTCTTATTCACGCCGGGCCGGACCAACATGAACGCATCGATATCGCCCAAGCGGATGGTGGCAGTCAGTATGAACAACTGACGCGCAAATCGATTCAAAAACTAATTGAGTTTGAACGTCTCAACACCTATTTCCGGGTCGAAACTACTCGGCAAAGCAAGTGGCGCAGATTACGCACCTTTCTTTGCAACGAACAACTAAGTGCTGGCGTCGCAGCCTTCACCCTCATATACATGTACGAAACTGGCCGCGCTTTGAGCCGCGGTGTCCTATTCAACACCGTGATCACAGTCAATAGTGTAAAAGAGCCAATTGTTGGCCGCCTTCACCACGTGACGACTCGCGGCAACTTCTTTTCAATTCCACCAAACAATGCTTTAGAAGCAGCTTGGTTCGGCACCTTTCCATTCTTCTCAATTGCTATTGCGATGGAAAGCTTTGAGCTAATGCAAAACATCTACAACGATATTAAGGTCCACAAACGTGGGCTTGATCCGGCCGCATCAAAAGCAAAAGCAATAGCATTGCGTGATGAAATCGATAAGCTTCTCCTTGAGCGCGATGCGGCTGCTAAAGGCACAGCAACCTCCGCACAAGAACAAGAAGTGATGAATGCAGAAGGTAAGTTGCTGCACGATATGCGCGATATGGAGCTCGATGAGTTCGGGCGCTATTACTCAGCTGCCAAGAGAGCAAGACCAGCTCAAAACGCCTATTACGCAACTGAAATTACACAAAGAAGCGTTTCTCTCTCTGCCGCAATCGTAGGCTTGGTTGCGCAACAAAGACTGGAACTAACCACCTTTGGTTGTTTCGGTATTCTCTTGACGATATCCGCGATACTTCAGCCCTGCACCCCTCTTGCTGCCATCATCACTAACAAAATCCAAAAGGCGAGGGCAGAAAAGCAATTGCAAGGTGTGCTTGTCGGACAGCAAATTCATTCCGTAGACGAAATGAATGCCGACCGAAAGAAATTTGAGGACCTTGCCCTTGCTAATACACAATTGCCAGTCTACGGCAGTCGTATTCCTATTTACAAAATGAGTAACGACAACGCCACCGAATCGGTTGCCTTGAGCAAACGCGAAGAAGATGCTGCCAGAAAACTGTTCAAAACAGCATTACTTCTCAAGTCATTCTCGGGGGGAATGCTCGGAGCGGCAGGTATTGTAGCTATGATGACCTTTGCTCCCATAACCAACCTGCGCCACGTTTACGATATCGGTTTCACATTCTCCCTACTTGAGGAAATTGTGGAATGGTATGGTGCAGTCGATGGTCCGCTTCGTTACCTATACAGAGAAAATCAAGATTCTAAATCACGGCGCGCCGGTCTCATGCCTGGTCAGGTGCTTGAGCGCAGAATCAATAACCTCGATCGCATGGAAGCATCCGTAAGTGGCAAGGTAGTGCCTTCCACACAGTAGGCAAAACGCCTTCTAAATCTTTATGTGGGGGCGGCTACAGTCGCCTCCACATTTTTTATTCTTGATTGCAGCGATAATGTAAGGCATGGATAAATCAGTCAAACCCTTCTTTTTTGCAGCCTTACTATATCTAGCGTCTGGGCTTTTATTTTTCCTTCCGGTAATTGGCGCAGGACAAATTCTTGCACCAGGAGACGGGCTTCACTCTCTGCAGTTGCTTACTCAAAATCGTATCTGGACAGATTTGACGATCTGCGGATTTTCTGTATTGGCAGATCCCCAGGCGGAAATAATATATCCGCTTCGAATTCTGAGCGAACCTTTTGGCTGGAATTTCTATGTCACCACTTCTTTCTTTCTGTCGGCACTGTTCACTTTCGGCTATGCATTTTCATTAACCAGATCTTGGCCAGCGGCTGCGCTGGCCGGATTGATATATGCGTTTAGCGGTTTTCATGTTTCAAATCTGCGCCATATCACAATGCTAGAGAGCTTAATCTGGCTGCCGCTATTGCTCTGGAGCGTGAGGGAGTTGCGCGTAAAGTTCTCGCTCATTTGGTATCTCGTCACACTGTCAGCAACAATATTATTTTGTCTTGCCGGGCACCCTCAAATGTTTGTATACGGAGCGGCCCTGATTGGCACATACGTTTTACTGGAAGCATCGCTTGCTCCTAAGGAAGAACGACTGCGCTATTTTCTAATTGCCACTTTTGCTCTCTTGTGCGGTCTGGCTGTCTGCTCCGTGCCGATTGTGCCTTGTTTTGAATACAGTACTTTGAGCTGGCGTTGGGCTATGTCTTATAAGTCCTTTGTGGAATGGAGTGTCTTCCCCTTTCAACTGCTCAATTTTGTTTTTCCATATTTATTTGGCGGCTTCAAGAGCACCGTATATGGAGTCAATTACTTTGGTGCCTATAATCCGCAAACTACAAGTGATTATGTCGGACTTATACCATTCACATTTATTCCGCTTGCTTTGTTCGCCCAGCCCAAAGATAGGATTACGCTCTTTTGGCTGTTTTGGTTAGGCTTCGCCTTTCTAATGTCGCTGGGAGATGCTGGCTTGATCTCCAGATTGATTTTCCTCATTCCGATTTACAACAAATTCAGAGCGCCTTCGCGGCATATGATGGAATTCACCATGGCGGTCTCTGCCTTGTCTGCACTCGGTGCTACTACTTTGACAAATGGTGGTCTTGAAAGAGCTCGCAAAACGCAAAAAGTAGTTCTCTATTTTTTGGTAGTTTCGACCATTCTTGCGATTGCTTTCGCTAAGGCGATGCAGTCAAGAGTGTTAGAAACGCATGCCGGAAATTTCAGTCTCTATCCGTGGAGCAACGTTGCCCTTGGGCTACCGATCGCTCTCATTCTGGTTTGGGCGTTCACCTTCAAATTATCTCTGGACAAAGTAAAGTATCGCTGGCTGTTTTTGCTTTCATTTGCCATTTTGGATCTTGGCAGTTTTGCCTTGGGAGCGGAATATATTGCTGACCCAAAGCCATATTCAGTCTATAATCCGCCACCACATGGAGTGGCGTTGCGGGACGATCTCAATAAAACTCACCAAAGATTCTTAAGCTTGCGTGGCAATTCCGGTGCTTTAGATGAACTGCCCGTTAACTTATCGTGGCTTTGGAGCATTCCGAATGCTACCGGCTATCAAAGTTTACTACCTGGCCGGATAAGCCAGCTTTTAAATGCCCCGGAAGGTGGTTTTGTACTTGGTCCATGGGCTGATCGCATAAACGTTCCTGAAGGCGGTTTTCTTTTCGGAGACTGGTCCAAACCAGAAAGTACCGCCTTGGATGTTCTCTCCGTTAAATACGTTACGTTACCGTGCCACGACAATCGTTATCCTCCTCCACAAGGAGAACGCTGGCGCTTCGTTCAAAAAGCTGGGGAGGCACTCATATATCAAAATATGCGAGCAGAGCCAAGGGCATGGCTTGTCTCAAATGCAGTTTATATGGCGCCAGAAAAAATGTTGTACACCCTTCAAGGTCTCAAATATCCAAGCGTAGATTCTAGTAAAACTGTGCTTTTGGAAGGAGAGGACAAAACAATATCTTTTCCGGAAGATGACACAAAGCAAGCTGAAATTACCAGTTTGAAAGACACCGAAATGATCGTGCATACAAAGTCTAAGGCTGATGCATTCTTGGTGACATCAGATAGTTTCTATCCCGGCTGGGAGGTAGAAATAGACAATAAGCCAGCGCCATTGCTGCATGCAAACTATGTGGTGCGGTCTGTTCTTGTTCCGCAGGGCGATCACGTAGTCAAATTCGTATTCAAATCAAAAGCGATTCAAATAGGCGCAATCATCGGTTGTGCTGCACTTTTACTGGGCATTTTAGCCGGGTTGTTTTTGGCCTACCAAAAGAAGAAGTGATTATCACTACATTGCTGCCGGTTCTAATTCTTCCGCCTCATTAAAGATGCGCAAGTGGCCGTGACGAATTTCACCGTGCTTGAATGTGGGAGCAACGCCTGGGCAGAAAATGTTAGACGTAAGTTCGCTAGTAGGAAGAAACTGCAAGAAATTTGGATTTTTGCGGCTGAAATCTACAATCGCCTTTTCTTTGATAAGTGAATTGTACTGACTAGCGCTGCCTTCAAGCGTATTGGCATTGAGCACTACTTCCTGCCCCCACTCGCTAGCCCACTCTGATAGTCCAGCAATTTTGCTCAATTCAGGAGTCAAGCATTCGGTTGCTATGGCATTTTCACTAAGTGCCCAAATGCCATTCACCGTATTTAGTACCAACGTCTGATTGCCGCTCGAATGACCGGGAGTGGAAAGCAACGCCACACCAGGACCGAGCATCACGTCCCCATTTATGGGAGCAATTTTGCTGGCATCGAGATCTGTATACGCCGCTGCTTGATACCAGGGCATTTGAAGCGGATGAAGATCATTCAAAGAATCAAGTTCCGATTGCTGAACAATCAATTTGGCATTTGGAAAAAATGGCCGCACCGGTTCAGGCGCGTTTAGGTCAGGAGCAGGATTGCGGGTACCTATCCAACGCCTAACGTCTTGCGTTTGGAGGTGATCGAATGTCAGATAATCAACATCGG
>CAJCIF010000104.1 GCA_903970355.1 Actinomycetota bacterium | reverse complement strand
AAAAATAGACTTTCGATGACAGCTAATGAAGTGGCCATTTACGAATCACATCCCATTCGGTCAAGGGACCTGCTGATGCATGTGCCAAGCACTCCTGAAGAGGTTGTGCTAGCAACATTTCAGCACCATGAAAGGCTCAATGGAACCGGATATCCGATGCGTACGGCGCGAGCGAAACTTCACCCATTTGCCAGAATTATTGGACTGGTTGATGTGTTTTGTCATCTGGTTTTAGAGGGGCCATTTGGCGAAGGGCTTCGCCCCCAAGAGGCTATCGAGAAAATTTATCCGTCTCGAGAATCAGAGTTCGATGGATTTTTTGTGCGAGGGCTATTTAATGTATTGAAATTACCTGTCCCAGATAAACTAAGAAATATCGCTATTGCCAATGACGTTCGCGAAGCAAAGTGATTGCCACCCAAAATTTCTCCTTTGCCATTTATGACGATATTTGGCTTCAATTTCTTGGATGAAGCGCCCAGTCTATTATTTGACTTTTACGAAAAATAATTTAATTGTCATTCCAATTGATCTTCAAATTGGAGGCATTATGAAAATTCTAAATTTCCCATTTTTGCTTGTGGCCACAATTGTTACCTTATCTTCCTTTTACGCAAGTGCTGAAATCACGACGGTCCCGTATGTTGATGTCAATCAGTACTTGGGAGATTGGTATCAGATTTCTCACGTACCCCTCTGGTTTGAGGGGATCTCTGATTGCGCCTGCGCAAGGCAACGTCTGACGGCAGCTTCGACGGCTGGAGTTGTCGATGTCCTAAATACCTGCACCAAAAGCGATGGCTCGCTTTACACTATTTCGGGAACCGCGAGTGATGATGATTCCACTACCAATGCGAAGCTCACGGTCAGCTTCGAGGGTGTTCCATTCAAAGGAACTTATTGGATAATTGGTCTTGATTCACAATATCGCTATGCCGTTGTGACTGACAAAGGTGGCGATGCCCTTTATATTTTATCAAGGACGCCAACTCTTCCGGATAGTCTCTATCAAGAGGCAATTGGTATTGCTGTCTAGCTTTTTTCTCGTCGGACTTTCGACGCGCGCCTTTAGTGTATAATTTGCACGTCCACCATCGCCTCCCGATTTTTTTGCTTGCGGTTTGAACGGGCGATTTCCAACTTCTGCACGCGTTCGTTCAAGATTTGGTTGCCGCGACCGAAGAACATATCGGCAGGGCGCAGATAGCTGATGCCGGCGTGAAGGCGCTGGTAGTTGTATTGAAATTCCCAATTTTTTAAAATTTCAATCGCTTCCTGATACGAACTTGGGGCGGCAGGACGGATGGCCTCATTCTTGGTGGTGCCATTCATACGTTCGATCTTGCCATTGGTTTGCGGGTGATTTCTGCGCGTGCGAACTTGCTGGATTTCTAGTGTTTGCACCAGGCGGACAAAATCAAGGCTGATAAATTGTGAACCGTTGTCGTGGATCAGCTTCGGCTTCACATGCGGATATTTTTCTTTCACTTTCTGGATAAAAACTTCGACCGAAGAACCAAGCATATCGGTCATAAGCTCCCAACCCAGCAACATCCGCGAGTATCCGTCCAACACCATGATCAAAAAATAAAAAATTCCCTGGATCTTGATGTACGCAATGTCAGTATGCCAATGCTGATGCGGGTATTTGGGCTTGTGACGGTATTCTTTTTCTGCAGGATCAACATTGGCCCGCGCCCAGCCATGCAGCATCCCATGCTCAGATAGGACGTTATACACGGCGGTTTCCGACAAACACGCGACGTTCTCATCCACCATCTGCCAGGCAAGCTTGCGATAGCCAATGTCGGGATGGTCCCTGCGATACGCAATAACCGCTTGGATCTCTTCCGGCAAGATCTTGCGGTCATTGACCGGGGCTCGCGGTTTTGCATCCCTCAGGCTGCCGTCGTCGTTGAACCAGCCGTAGTAGGTACTCTTCTTTATTCCAAAGTGATCTAGAATAAATTCAATCCCTACACGCGACCGCTCCAGGTGCAGCTTAATCTGGCCAACAACTTCAGGCCGGTGAACGGGCTGTACTACCGACGAAAGTCCAATCCCAAGTTCTTTTTTTTATAGGCAATATTTTCAGCCGTGATCTCGGCAATGACATTCTTCATTCGGTCACAGTCATGCTCAAGCTCATTCAGTTTCCGCTGCTCTGCCGCGCTCAATCCACCGTCTTTAGATTTCTTGTCGAAGCCGTTTTGCGCGCCTTCGAAGAACCGTTCTTGCCAGTAGATAACTGGTAAAATTGATAATCGAATTTATGTGTTTGCTTATACTTTTAGGGGTGAAGCGGGCGACATGCGATATCGGGTCATTTCTCTTCGCAGAGCTAGCGAGGCTGAAGAATCGTTGTATCTTAGCTTTTATGAGAAAAAATGAATTCGCCACGAATGATCGACTCAAAATGTGGGTAGGCTTGTGGGTACAACCCACGCCCATTTCCTAACCTGTTGATTTTACATTATTTAAAAAAAGGACTTGGCGGAGAGAAGGTCCGATAGTAAACTGATCCATGTTAGTTCATCTTGTTTCACACATCGCTTAAAACTCGCTACTGCATTGAAAATCCTTGAATCGAACGATTCTTAGGAGTTCAGTTCGGGTCAGCCCGACCCATCTGCAAATGTAGGTAGGAATGTGGGTGAAAAGCGCTGGAGGAAAACTCATGGCTAAACTTAACCGGCTTAATGCTTTATCGGTCCAACGCGCAACTCGCCCAGGTCTTCTGATGGACGGCGGCGGCTTAGGGCTTCAGATATCAAGGGAAGGCTCCAAAAGCTGGATTTTCAGGTTTTCTCTGAATAAGAAAACCCGCACGATGGGACTTGGGCCAATTAATACGATTTCCTTAGCCAGTGCTCGTGAGCTGGCCTTTGAGTGTCGCAAACAAGTTAAATCAGGTATTGATCCAATCGAGGCCAGGCAGCGCTCGCGCGCCAATAGCGTCGCCGAGAATTTAAAAATCATTACATTCGATCAATGCGCTGAAGCTTATATTAGCGCACATCGAGTGAGTTGGCGAAATATCAAGCATGGGGATCAGTGGACCAATACACTAAAAACTTATGCATCTCCTGTCATCGGCAGGCTACCCGTGCAAGTTGTTGATACCTCACTGGTGATGCGGATTTTGGAACCCATTTGGTCAACGAAGAATGAGACGGCGTCACGTGTTCGATCAAGAATTGAGCTTGTATTGGCCTGGGCGACTGTTCGCGGGTATCGTTCTGGCCAAAACCCTGCAATCTGGCGCAATCATCTCGATAAGCTTTTGCCCGCTCGCGCAAGGGTCCAAAAGGTTCGCCACTTTGCCGCCCTTCCTTTTGAGGAAATCGGTGAGTTCATGGCCAAATTAAGAAAAGAAGATGGCACTGGTGCCCGCGCGCTCGAGTTTATGATTTTAACAGCATCCCGGACAAGCGAGACATTGAAGGCTCGCATGCAGGAGTTTAACTTTGATGAAAGTATTTGGACTATTCCCAGTGAGCGCATGAAAACTGGCGTCGAGCATCGAGTTCCGCTGTCGCCAAGAGCTCTAGCAATTGCTTTGGAAATGAGAGCTCAGGTCGAAGGAGAATTTCTATTTTCCGGCGCTCGGAAAAAACGACCGCTTTCCAATATGGCCTTGCTGAAAGTAATCCGACGGATTGGATATAAAGTTACAGGCCATGGTTTTCGATCAACTTTTCGCGACTGGGCGGCAGAGCGGACGAACTTCTCTCACGAAGTTTGCGAGCAGGCACTAGCTCACACAATCAGAAATAAAGTTGAAAGTGCCTATCGACGAGGAGACCTCCTTTTGAAAAGGCAGGTCTTGATGACTGAATGGGCAAAATACTGCGAAACATCCCAACAAAACGTCGCGCAAATCATCTCATTAACTCAATCAATGTAATAAAATTGTCGACGGCGATTTTAGCTCTGCAGCCGAAGCACTTCACGACGCCGATCTAATGCGGAAAGAATTCTCTTGTGAAGATCTCGTGAATCATTCGTGAACTTCAGACGTTTAACAACACTCTCGCCAAAAATATCATACAGTTTGCCAAAGGCCTCGTAAGCGAAAGACGGCGAAAGACTGCGCATATTCGATAAATCAACAACTTCTACACTTTGAACTTCCGATTCAAGTGCGGCCTTTAATTTTTCTTTTAAAAGCTCTGGTTTATCCATACCCGTCGCCTCTCCCTGAGAATTTTTAGAGTTATTTAGAATTTCATACAATACTAGCTTATTGGTCGCCACTATTTTTACTCCATTCGCCTGGATATGTCCCATTCTCAAGCTCCTTCTTATATGCTAGGACTGTGTCCGGTGTGCTGTCGATACATACTGCAATCAACGTGCCTTTAAACTTGAAGGGTAGAGCGAAAGAGTCAACCTTCGTACCCTTCACCCAGCGAACGTAACCGTCGCTTGAAATTATGGTTACGACGCCATTGGTCGACGGAGACAAGGTCCTAAGTATAAAATCTAAGCCCGCTCCTGAATTATTCACGTAATCGGTACCAGAAACTTCATATATTGAGGCCTTCTCTATAGCAAAGTTCGCCGCTTCTTTCTTCATGTCCGCAAAAACTTCTTGGGAGATGTGCTGTCGGAATAGTACGTGAGTTTCGGCATAAGGTCGCTTTGTGATGTGCGCCTTAATGCCAATGCCATCATCATAGAACACCAGCCGTAACCTATTACTGGTAGGATACGCCTGACCAAGAAAACCATAATTTTGGTATCCGCTGTGCTGCATGATATTGCGTAAGATTTCTTCGATACTATCTATTGTGGCGGATTCTACCTTGAGGCTCAGTTTTTGCCGCTTTTGTAACCAATCAACGATGTTGGTGGCGATTAGATGAATTCCGCTTCTGTGAGATCCAGTATGATTTTTCTATTTTGGATTTCCTCAGAAAACAAAATTGAAAATTGCTCCAGAAAGCTTTTGGAGTTCGCTTCAAGGTTCAAGCGTCCAGTAAATTTAATCGTGTGGCAATCTTCACTCGAAGAATCAGAAAACATGCTCTTGAGGAAATCTATGAATATCCGCATCTCTATCTAGATTTTACTATGGGACAACACGGACATTGTATAAGAAACCGAAGGCAAAAGATTTACCTGTCCCAAGAGCCAGGATAATACGCTATTGGCTAGGACTTGTACTTCTTTAAAAGACCGCTCTAGATTAAAAATAATTCAATCCTCAATATTGTCAGGATGCTTATTTCCATTTACAAACCCGCCGGAAACCATCGGCCATAACAGTTCGGGGGGAGCAGAGAATTCAAGCCTCGAGACTACGGTTTCCAGCAACTGCTGTCGCTGTAGGGTATGCAGATTAAAGTCGCCTTTATCAGAAACCCCAGTTCCCCCAAATTTGTTAACCGTCTCCTCAGACTTTTTGATAAACTCCCGAAACTTTGTTCTGCTCATATCCAAAAATAGTCTTCCAATGACATCCAGTGCCGACTCATACGGGCCACCCGTAGATCCGCCCCGTCTTTGCTTGATTTGCTCAGGGGAAAGAAGAAGTTTTTCGGCACCTAGTTTTGGAAATCTGAGGTCACGTGTGATTACATCGATAGCTTCTTGACCAAGAAGATTTCTTTTCGCTATTTCTGCGTATGCATCGGCAAGATCCTCAACCATGGCTGCACAGCAATATCCAATATATGGATCGATTTTATGTTTTCTTGGAATCTCCACGTATAGATCGACAATTCTCTTCATTTGGCTTTTTAATCGAGAGCGGTCTATTGGATTTGATTGCGCCAGTCGTCCTTCATACTCAAGTTCGTAGAAGTATGCCGCCCGGGTCAGCTCTGATAACACCCGCCACACTTTTTTTGGATTCGGATAACTTACCGCTTTTTTTGACTTCTTTCCCATAAATCCCCTCCTGCAAAAGCATCCCCCCAATACAGAAGGATATTTGTGGCTCTTCATGCGCAATACATATCCAGTGACCTTGAATGACAAAGTGTCGCCTCTGGTGAAGCGGTTTTCACCGGTTTGAAAATGAACGTCAATAGGAGAGTTGTGATGAAATTCATAAAACGAAAGGACGTGTGCACTATGACGGGTCTGAGTTACTCCACGATCCAAAGGTATGAAAAGCGCGGTCTTTTTCCAGCTCGTCGCCAGATTTCAATACATCGTGTGGCTTGGATCGAGAGGGAAGTTCACGAATGGATTATGAGTCGTGAACAGGCAGCATCCAAATGAAGCGCCTAGAAGACCTCTCAATAGAACAGATGACCGAAGCTATTCTCAGGAAAGAGCCCTCTGCCGAAAACATTCGGCGGAAGTCATTACTTATGCTTCGTGGGTCAATAACGGGAATCGCCAGGCTACAAATTGTCTTGGATGCACGTCTAGGCCCATCAGCCAGAGATTTATTCTCGAAGCTGCTTTGCTGTATTGAACATGTCGCTCTTGTTACCAGATTTTTAGACGAATTGAATTTTGCAGAAAATAAAGGCACGGCTGCAACCGAGCCCCAATCTAACAATGGACAGGACTTACCATGACTAATACCGAAAAAGATGAGCTAACGTCAACTGATTCTAATTTAGATCTTAATCAATCCAAGCGTCTGATGAAAATTGCGGATCAGGCATTGTTTTGGCACACCCCAACAGATCAGGCTTATGCAACCGTAGCAGTGGCTGGTCACTGGGAACACCTGGAGGTTTTGGGACGATCCTTTCGTCAGTGGCTTGCTCGAGAATACTTTCGTCAAACCAGATCCGCCCCCTCTGGCCAGACCCTTCGAGATGCACTGGCCGCAATAGAGGGCCGAGCGAAATTTGAAGGAGAATCACATCGGGTTTATTTACGTGTAGCCTCTGAAGACAATCGCATATTCATTGATCTTGGACTACCAGACTGGAGCGCCGTGGAAATTTCTTCTGATGGCTGGAAAGTCATAACAAATCCGCCCATTAGGTTTCGACGTGCACCCCGAATGCTTGCACTTCCTTTGCCGCAAAGGTGTAACCCTTCAGAGACAATCTTAAAGCTGAAATCTTTTTTAAATCTGGAAGATGATTTGAGTTTCAAGCTAACCGTAGGCTGGATCCTATCATGTTTTTTGCCGAATGGAGCTTTCCCAGTTTTGGTTTTGTATGGCGAACAAGGAACCGGCAAATCTACTTTTGTTCGAGTCCTTAGAGCATTGGTCGATCCAAATGAATCACCCCTACGAAGAGCTCCTAAAAATGCCGATGACTTAATGGTATCTGCCATGGGAAATCATATCGTTGGGTTCGATAATGTGAGTTTTCTTACTGACGATCTTTCCGACGACCTTTGCCGTTTGGCCACGGGCTCAGGTCTTTCAAAAAGAACCCATTATTCTAATGACGAAGAAACTGTGCTGTCCGCAAAACGTCCTTGCGTAATAAATGGCATTGATCAATTTGTTTCACGAGCTGATCTAGCAGATAGATCCATATCAATTAGCCTCCCGGTAATTGCTGAAGATAAGAGGTCACGTGAGGAAATATTCTGGCATGACTTCGATTCACTAAAACCAGAACTGTTTGGGGCTATCTGCTCGGCAATTCAACGAGGTCTCAAAGACAAAGATTCTTTCGATATGCCGTTCAAACCACGTATGGCAGATGCATTTCACTGGATTAGCGCAATGGAGGTC
>CAJCIF010000103.1 GCA_903970355.1 Actinomycetota bacterium | reverse complement strand
AACATCTCAAAAGAGTATTTAACTTGTGCCAAAACCCTGAGAACAGCCAAAATTCCAGCCGATCGCGATGATGTCGTCGATTTTCGCAATATGACTGCCGATTGGTATACCGACGTTGCATGTGTTTTCTCAGACATGATCAAACCAAGACCTTCAGCCAAAACAATTGAGCAGCTGCAAACTGAAGCAGATTCTTTCAAAAAACGTCAAGCCAGTTTAAAGATCACCCAAAAGACGTTAGCCCTAATGGAAACCGATTTACGTCAAAAATATCGCATTCACAAGAATATGAACACGGACACCTTCACCAAATACCTCCTGGATAAATAGCAACCTTCCATCTTAACTACCGGTCAAACAAAATAGAAAGCAACGAGGACTTTTCCATGGCAATCCAACTAAACGACAGAGATCAACTCATCTTTAAGATGATAGATGAGCATCAAGTGCTTTTGGAAAAGCATATCTCCTGGTTCATATCAGGCGATGACAAGCCGGTGCTAATCCGCGACCGCCTGCGCAAGCTCTTCTATCTCGATTACCTGCTGTGCCAACGTCATAGCACCAAATTGCCGTGGTGGACCACACCGACAAAGCCGTTGGTTTATATGCTTTCGCCAATGTCCAAACAGCAAGCAGAAAGCGTCCATGAAGAACTAGATTTATTCGATGCTAACGTACAACGCCACCTCTTGGAAGTGGCAAACGTGCGGATGCTTTGTCTCATGTCGCAAAAAGAAGCCGAAATTACTGATTTCGAATGGTCAACTCGCAAACCGACTTTAACGAACGGCAGTCTCGATGCAGTTGTGACGTTCAATGCCCAAGAGAAATCGCACAAAGTAGGCATCATCAACCACCCAAGCGACAAGAACAAGCTGGTCTCACATATTGAATTAGCCTTCAAAGAAGAGGCAGTTGATCTGGTATTGGTAATTTCTCGCGACGATATACACCAGAAGCAATTGCAAGATTTCGTCACCACCGCAAAATCCAGCTTCGATGCGAAGAAAGTTTTGTTCATCACACACCATGAACTCTACAAATCTGGCATTACAAAAGCCTGCTGGTTAAACGCCGAATGTGAGGAGTCAGGTTTTTTCGCGAATCCACTGACAGGCATGTTAAGCAATAGCTTTCAAAATCCATCGGCAGCATCTGCCTAGTTTTATTGTTGGCATTTGAAATTGCGTTGCGTGTTGGTGGTAATGGGTCGTTTATTTATCGCAAGGTTGCTTTGTTAGATGGCAGCCTGCCGATTCGCCTATTTTGCGTTTTTTCTCGATGACAGAGTTTTAGCTAGTTTTCTAGCATTCTGCTGAAGGCATTAGTCGCCCGTTTTTCGCTTTTACTTTAATGATAGATTTTTAGCTAGTTTTCTAGCATTGTGCTGAAGTCGAAATTCATTGGTCTGTCGCTTTCATTTCGCGTCAGAAATACTACGATTTTTCGCTCACCTAATATCGATCGAATTATGCGATCTGGCTATCAATGGTAGAGTTAAACCTTGATGCTGTCGGTGTTAGCGAGATCTTTGTACATCTGTGTTTACACACGAAAGACTTGTCATCCCCTTTTCCATCTTGTTGTTCTTTTCGATTCTGACTAACAGAGTTGCTGGACAGCTGTTGCCAATTAGCGCAGTTCAATCTGAGGAAAGTTCACTCTCTTTGAAAGATGCCCAGTCCCTAGCTTTGAACAGAAATAGAGACGTTCAAAGAGCGAACTTAGAAGTGAAAAGATCGGAAGCAGCTTTAAAAGCAGTTATCAGTACTCGATATCCGCAGATCCTGGCTTTTGCCTTCGAAGGCGGACAACTAAATAGGCCCAATGTAGACAATTTAGCGGTTCTACCAGGCGTGTTCCAACCACTTACACAACAATATCGGATTGGAATGCAAGTTCATCAAGCCTCTTTAGCAGTCCAGGTGGCTAGACAAGAGCTGCGACTCGTCAAGCAGACCACTGTGGCAGAAGTCAAAAAGGACTACTTGGCTATGGTCGCCTTGCAAAGTGCTATTCGTAGCCGGGAACAGGACCTCACATTTCTGCAAAATTTGGCGAGCTATGTCGAAGCAGAGGTAAAGCGCGGATCGGTTTTGAAAGCGGATCTGCTAATGGTGCAGGCTCGCGTGGCAAAAGCTGAATACGAATTGGATCGCGACAAAGATCAGTTCATAACGATCGGACAAACACTAAACCGTTTATTGGATCGACCGCCAAAAACTGCAGTGCCGGTGAAGGAAGAATCATTCACAATGGAGCCTGATATACAAAGTGAAGCAGCTATCACACAAGCTCTAACCCGCCGCCCGGAATTAACTGAAGTCAAACTCAATGTCCAGAGATTCGATCTGGGACAAAAAATCGAACGCTCGCGATACATTCCGGATATCAGTTTCGGCGCCACCGGGATTTTTTCGCACGGCTTTGATGTTACATTCCCGCGCAATTTCATCGCTCTTGGTTTTCTGGGGATTTGGGAGCCGTGGGATTGGGGTCGCCGACTTGAATTAGGTAAGGTAGCGGAGAAGCAAAAGTTGCAATCTCAGATTCAACTGAGCGATCTTTCAGATAAAGTATCCATTGACGTCGACAACGCGCGGCGGGCCATTAAAGTAGTGGAAAAAGAAGTCACCGCCGGAGCACTGGGCGAAGTGAGCGCCAACGAAAATATGCGCATCGTTAGCCGGAGATACAAAGTAGGAGCGGCAGTCCTTAAGGACGTAATGGAAGCGCAAGCCGCATACAGTGAGGCCATTGCTGAAAACGTGAAAGCAAAAACCGATTACGTAGATGCACAAGTAGAGTTTGATAGAGCGATAGGTAAAGACTTCGACTAGGATTTGCTCATGCAACAAGAAACTGAAAACAGACCAAGTGAAGATAGTCCGCCAAAAGGAAGGTTTCAATCCTCCCTCAAGAGAATTCCACGCGATCTCTTGCCACTGATCGTGTTGGGAGTGGTCGTCTTTCTGGTCATTCTGTATGCAAACGATTGGAAATTCTGGGATGGTATCGGTCCGCAGGAAGTGACCAACGATGCCTACGTCCGTGCCGATGTTACGCCGCTTAGCACTAAGATTTCAGGGACAGTGTCACGAGTGCTGATTAACGATTACGATCACGTGAAGAAAGGGCAGCTCATAGTCGAAATTCGAGATGACGATTTCATTGCACGCGTCAATCAAACAAAGTCGCTCTACGACCAGGCTTTATCAAATATCGATACAGTCAAAAAGCAAATTGAAGTACAAAAACAGCATATAGAAAATGCACGTCTCTCCGTTTCTGTTGATCAGGAAGATGTGAATCGCACGCATGCCAACGTTGGATCAACTGAGGCTTCCTTGTTATCCGCAACTCATTCAACAGAAGAAGCCAGGCATGAAAAGACGCAGGCCGAAGCCAGATTAGTTGCTGATGAAGCAGTGGAGCTGCGAGCCTTGCAAGAAAGGCGCCGCCAGGAAGCGCTCTTCGCCGATAACGCCAGCACCCAGCAAACAATAGAACAAGTTGTTGCCGATCATGACCGGGCTAAAGCAATAGTGGCTGCCGATCATGCTGATATCAATCGGTTATCGGAATTGATCAAAACTCGCAATGATGAAATTGCCAGACAACGAAGCGAACTGAATTCGGCAAACGCTCAAAATGCTGGATCTCGATTTTCGGTTTCAGCACGCGCCGCGCAATTATCCGCAGAAAAGCGGCAGTTAGATGTTCTAACGGAACAGTTAAAAGAAGCAAAATCAGAAGCCCAGGCACGTAAAGCTGCTTGGGATGAGGCAGTTGTAGAACTCGACTATACGAAGATTCGTGCACCAGTTGATGGCACTCTAAGCGAGCGAAGAGTAAGAGCAGGACAACAAGTTAACGCCGGTACACAGGTCATCACGATAGTCTATTCAGTGCCGTGGGTTATTGCCAGCTATCGAGAAACACAAACCAGGAAAATATTAGTTGGAAATAAAGCTGAGGTGAGTGTAGATGCACTTGGTAGTGCCGTATTGAAAGGAACAGTGCAATCACTGTCTCCGGCTAGC
>CAJCIF010000102.1 GCA_903970355.1 Actinomycetota bacterium | reverse complement strand
AGTCTAACAGAATCAAAATCGAAGCTGGCAATAGGTTGCGGGCTTTGAAGTAAGGAACAAACATCTTATTGTTTTACTATCTTTTTTAGTATGTCCTGCCACAAGAAAGTGGAAGTAGGTTTTTAAACCTTGGGCATCCACTATAGAAATGGGCAATTCATTTCTACCAAATCGTGTCTCGGACAGATTTGGTCTTGCAGTCCCGTGTCGCCCTGTTGCGATTCGTCCACAACACTCGGCGTCAACTGACCTTGATGTAAACGCAGTCAAGGCAAGCAGGTGGCTAGTTTCGGTAACGAGAACGAAACCGATTCCAATCCACCCGCATTGCCTGTTTTCTCAGCGTGCGCCGAAGCTGTCAAATATCGGATCGCAGGAATGTAGAGTTCCCTCACCCGTTCTAATTGGCTTCTGGTTTTCCCTCTGCTTCTTCGTCAGAGTATGACTTTACGACTTCCCCGTCTACGATGACGACGAGAATAATCGCAATTGTCGCGCCTGCGTTGTGGAACAGGTTGCGGATGCCGTTGAAGTTTGTGGCCTCATCGACTTTACCGCGCAAACGATTTCTCACCTGTTCGTTTTTGGCGCACTCCGGTCCCGCTTTCTCAGTAAGCCAGGCGTTCACAGCCTGTCTGGCTTCCGTGAAAGTGGGGGATGGGAGCGTGAGCACCTTGCCTCGGCCGGATCGCACACACTTAAGGCTGATGCGGATGGCGAGTTGCCGTCCGTTTTTCAGCACATTCGTGTTGATGCGATCCAATACCGAGGCAAGAGGCTCCAGTTCCGGTGCAAACGGATCTTCGACCATTGCTTCCAGAAACGACCTGTCCCTGAAATTGCCGATCGGAAGGTAGAGATAGGGCCTGCCCTTATCAACTCTCCCCTCTTCAATTTCAGTTGTTAATGCTTCCTTGATCCGCACAGCTTCGCCTTTTCGTTTGCTCTTCTTTTCGTTGCGACGAGAGGGCTGTTGTGGCTGCGATGGATCTTCTCCTGTGTTCCGATTACGATTCATTAGACGCTCCTCGAGTGTTGTTGCTTGCTTGCCTCACGCAAAACCAACTCCCGGTCAAGAAACCTCGCTATTGCCCAATCCAATGCGCGTACACAGACCCATCTCAGTCATAGAGACGGATGAACGTGTTTAGAATGCGTATTTGGATTAAAGCGAGGCTAACAAGTCCGGAAGAAAAGGTTAAGGTGTAATTCGACCCTAATGAAAAGAGCGGAAAAGCCCAATGGGGCCAGGGCAGATTTTTTGCAAATCAGGACAATTATTCCTAATAAATCGGCTTAATCGCTGGCATAGCGAAGCGAGCACAATTTACGCAACCCCTTGACACCCTGTATCGCAGTTCTAGAACTATCGCACTAGGCAGATGTTTAGACTGCATTGGTTATCTCAATACGTAGTTTCCAGAAAATCTGCTGTGTCAGCTAGCACTAAACGTCTTAAAATCGTTCACTAAACACATCAATCTGAGTGTGCGGACAAAATGGTTGAAATCAATCCTAATCTCACAACAACTGAGCTTATGAAACTAGCTGCGGACTTCCATCACAAGCGGCTGGAATTGAGTCCTCTTGAGAAAGATCTGCTCATCACTATGTTGAAAGAACGCGGCAGAAATGAACTCGAATACGGCGAAGAACTAGAAGTAGACACAGTTCGATTGATTCGCAGAGTAACAGGCGCCGTTGGTGTTTACTTCACCTGATTGCGGTAAATACGCATTGGATCGAAGTTCCGAGCTCCTTTGCCAACAATTTGCCAAATAATCTATCTAAATTGTGCTCTGTTGGCTAAGCAAATAGAGGAGCAATTACGATGGGCGACGGTGACATCGCAACTAATACCAGAAACATGAGGCGTGACGCGGACCGCTATGCTCATGAAATCGCTGATGCGCTCAGACATAAAGGGCAACTGCCAAATACCATCCTGAATATAGAGAACGAAATTGCTTCGCATCAGCAAGAAGCTGTTCTGGACCCAACCAACCAAAACGTCTATCAACAGGGTGATTACGCCCAAACAGTAGTAAAGGTAACGCTGCAAGATCTGCAAGACCGTAATCTTTTGCCTGATCTTCGCCTCCAGGCCGGAAGCGCCTTAATCGGAAACGGCCGTCATCGAGAAAACGATCTGCAAAACACAGCTTACAATCTCACTCTTCAGAATAGGCCGCTTGAAGCCGGAATCGTCAATAGCATATTGGAAGACTACAAACCAATCGAAGGAACGCGACAAGAGCCAACCTTCCTTGGTATGGGAAAGAAAGCCGGAATTGATTATTCGCGACTTAAGCAATCGGATCAAAACGCATCCGATCAATTCAATTCCCAAATTATGCTTCAACAATTTGGCACAAAGGATAAATTCAACGCCATTGCATCTTCAAAAGGTTGCCTTACACAAAAGGATCTCGATGCCCTCTTGAACTCCTATGATCCATACGCAACTGGCGACAAATCAGCTGCCCTGCAATTCATGAAAGATAACTTCGGCAAAATGTCCACTGTTGATCCCGATAGTGGAGATCGGCAAATTACTTTTGACTCAATGATGGAATATGCCAAGAAGAAGGGTGTTACCGGTGCTTCTATGGTGCAAGCTGACAACGTTCGCACCGCAAACGATCACCTCTGGAATGAGTCGATACGAGCCAATCAGCAATATCCAGATTACGAAACAACCGAACCCCAACATCCAAACCAGAGATCAAACGACAGGCAAGACCATGATAGTTCTCAGTTTACTGATGGCAGAGGGCGCGTTTACGATTTCCAGCAGATCGATGCCCACGGTGTCCCTAAAGTATTGAGAAAAACCAAACCGGATTCGGTTTGGACTAATACCGGGGGCGATACCTGGCAAAACCAAAATAATGAAACGTGGCATGGCACGATTCAACGACAACCGAACGGCGATTGGGTAATGAAATCTCTTGATGCCGACGGCATGGTCACTATCTTGCACACCAACGGAACAAAAACACAAGATGCCGATGGTACTCGGGCCACAACCGAAACAGATGGTGAAGTTATTCGCTCACCGATCAAACCATTACAACATGCAGCAATTGCCAACGAATACGTGAAAAATAATACCGTTTCCGCCATTCGTTTGGGTCTCGATGCTGCCCACGTTAAACAGCAAAAGGACGAGAAAATCGGCCATTATGCTGTTGTAAAACCACTAACACAGGGAGTTGCCGCACTTGGAGATGGCGATGTTGTCTTTACTTCCAATGACAATAAACCTGTCCAGGGAACTCTGCGTGAGATTACAGATTTGGCGAAAAATAAATATGGAAACGGCAATTTTGTAGTCGTTCGTTGTTACGACAAACAAGAGAATGGCTACAGATACGAAGTCTATGCCGGTATGACAGATATATCTGTTTCTCACGGAGACCGTGTCAGCGCCGGAGCTTACCTTGGTAAACCCAGTCAAGACGGCAGCTTCGCTCTATTTATGCGCAATATGAATTTGGAAGGTGACTCAATTGAAGTACACGGCACAAGCCCCGGTGACGATAAGCCAATCACCCCCAAATCGCATAAGAAAGCTAGATAAAGAAAGGCTACTCGGTCTCTAGTTTGTAGCCGCGCCCATGCACCGTTGTAATGATCGAAGCCTTGCCTTCTTCGTCTAATTTCTTGCGCAGACGTTTCACGCATGTTGTAAGAGCGTCAACAGTTGCATCAGAAGATGAAGGCCAAACGCGGTTAAGCAGGGCTTCTGGACTAAACACTTCGTTGGGGTGGCGCATGAAAAACTCAAGCAAGGCAAACTCTTTTGGTAATAGAGAAATCTTTTCACCGTTTTTAGTCACTTCAAATTTAGTGGTGTCTAGTTTGATGTTGCGAACACTGAGTTGATCTCCAACAAAGCGTCCGGTACGGCGCAACAGGGCTCGTAAACGTGCACTCAATTCGCGCATATGAAAAGGCTTTGTCAAATAGTCGTCAGCACCACCGGTCAAACCTTTTTCGATATCGGCAATCGTATCGTTGCCGGTCAACATCAAAACGGGTGTTGAGCCACCTACGGACCGAAACTGTTGCAAGACTTCCAGGCCATTCATACCTGGCAAATTGACATCTAAAATAACGAGATCAAATTGATAGAAACGAAGCTGTTCAAGACCTTCCTTACCGTCAGCGACACTCTCCACGGAGTGCTTTTCAGCTAAAAGCCAATCGCGAACAATTCGGGTAAGCCCGAGATCGTCCTCAACAAGAAGAATTTTCGCCACGACTTTTACCGGTTGTACAAGAGCAATCGATCAGAATCGAGAGGTTAGCTTACAGCAGATTTAAATCCACCAGGTACTTTACCCTCATCATTGAACTTTGGAATAGTAAACCAGAAGCAACTACCTGGCCAGCCTTCTACTGCTGCTTGACGCGATTGGGCCGATTTTTTGTCCGAGTCACGCACGCCGATTTTGCCGCCGTGTTCCTCCACTATCCCTTTACAAATCGCAAGACCTAAACCACTTCCACCTTTAACCCGTTCATCGGAAAGTTCCGTTTGTCTGAATTTTTCAAATATCGCTTCGCGCATATCGATTGGCACACCGCGTCCTCTATCCAATACCCTTACTTCTACAAACTCTTCCACTTCAAAGGCTTCTACAGAAACTGTACTGCCGCGCGGTGCAAATTTTATTGAGTTGGATACGAGGTTAACGATCACCTGGGCCAAGCGGTCCTGGTCTGCATATATATCCGAAATACTGTCGTCAACAAATGATTCGAGGAGGATGCCTTGCTGGTGGGCAAACTGTTCTACGTTGTTCAAACTGCTGCGTACCAACTCCGGTAGGCTGACCCGTTGTTTTCTAAGTTGCAAGCGACCGCTTTCCATCTTTTCCAAATCGAGCAGATCATTAACCAGAGAAACAAGCCTTGTTATGCCGGCTTCTGCCACACTCAAACTTTCCATACCAGAAGGGGAAAGCTCATTGTAGGCACCCAGAGCCAAGACCGAAAGAAATCCCTGCACAGATGTAAGCGGGGTGCGTAAATCATGGCTCACCATGGCGACGAAATCTTGCTTCATGCGCTCTACTTCTTTGCGCTCTGTGATGTCGTGACAAACACAGAAAAGTGATTTTTCCTCTACCGACCAATACCCCGACCAGAGCATATCCACGTACTTGCCGTCTTTTTTCCGAATGCGATTTTCAAAAGAAATTGGTGCAGCTTGATTGGCAGCCTGCTTGAGCGATTCCATCGTGATATCAAGATCTTCCGGCATCGTTATGAGACTTAATCTCGAACCGATAAGCTCTTCCGGCTGATAATCCCAAAGTCGCTTTGCTGCTGGGTTTACTGCCGTTATCCGACCGT
>CAJCIF010000101.1 GCA_903970355.1 Actinomycetota bacterium | reverse complement strand
ATCATCAGGAAGCATTTCCTTAGCAACGTCTTTTACTGACTGCACCGCAGCACCAAGCGGATAGCCCGGTTTCAAATTGAAGGAAAGGGTGACAGAAGGAAACTGTCCGATGTGATTAACAAGGAGCGGTCCAACGCCGGTATCCATCTTGGCCACGGTATCAAGCGGAATTAATTGCCCGGCCGCTATAGGAGGAGCGCCACCGGCTGCTGCACCCATTTGCCCACCGCCGATCGCTGCAATTGTCGGCGCCTTAGCCGTCGGGCCGATGGCCGCACCGGTTGCTGCACCGGCAGTCGAAGTGGTTGCGCCCGTTGCTGCACTGCCAGTGGTGCCGATGCCACCAGATGGATTGCCGGCGTGTATATAAAGCCTGTGCAATAGATTAGGTGAGCGATAGTATTTGGGCTGAACTTCCACAATTACCCAATATTCATTGAGTGGAGCAAAAATGGTGGAAACCTGGCGCTGTGAATAAGCGCTGTTAAGGGAGTCCTCAACCTGGGAAACCGTAAGACCGAGTTGGGCAATTTTTTCGCGGTCTATATCAATATTGACTTGCGGATTCGCTACCTGCAAGTCGGTATTAACGTCTTGCAGTTCGGGCATATCTTTTAGCTTGGCTTCAAGCTTTTGAGCAGCAGCGTAAAGGTCATCTTTGTTTGGGCTGGAAAGGCTGAATTGGTACATAGCCTTCGTGAGTTGTCCGCCCAATTTGATGGCACCAAGATTTTGCATATAAAGTTTGATGCCCGGTACTTTTGCAGTGGCTTTGCGAAGTTGCTGAATAATGGCATCAACTTTGAACTGGCGCTGCTTTTTCGGCTTCAAAACAATGAACATACGGCCGCCATTGCCGGCAGCATTAGGACCGCCTGCACCAACACTGGACATAAAGCCTGCCACACCAGGGTTTTTCTCCACGATCTGCGCCAGGTCATGCTGGTGGCGGACCATATCATCAAAGGAAATTCCCTGGATAGCTTCTGTCATGCCAAATATTTGGCCGGTATCTTCGCTAGGCAGGAAACCCTTCGGTACGTAGTTGAAAACGAAGAGCGTCGCTCCCACCATGAGGAAAAACGAGATGAGAACAAGAATGCGATATCGTAATGCAAAGCGCAAAGTGACGCTATACCACCTCAGTCCATATTCAAAAATGAGCTCAGTAAAGCGCTGCACCCAACCCTTGCTTTCCTGGTGCGTATGATTGGCACGCAGAAAACGGCTGCAAAGCATGGGAGTCAGTGATATCGAAATGAATCCCGATAACAAAATGGCAACACTAATAGTTACGGCAAATTCTCTAAACAACCGGCCGATGATGCCAGGTAAAAACAAAATGGGAATGAACACTGCTACTAGAGAGAGTGTCATGGACAAAATCGTAAATCCGATTTCACTGGCACCATTAATCGAGGCTTGCTGAGGATCCTCGCCCATCTCTCGGTGCCGCACAATGTTTTCCAGCATGACGATCGCATCATCTACAACGAAGCCAATCGAAAGTGTTAGCCCCATCAATGAAAGGTTATCCAGACTGTAATGCAAGAGCTGCAAGGCTGCCAATGTACCTAATATTGATACTGGCAGAGCAAGACTGGCTACGATGGTAGCCCGCACGTCACCAAGGAAGAAATAGATCACCATGACGACCAAACCGAGCGTAATCAAAAAAGTTAGCTCGACATCGTGCACGGATGCTCGAATTGAAACCGAACGGTCGTAGAGAATATTTACCTTAACGGAAGGCGGCATTCCGGCGACATACTGCGGCAGTATGTCGTTAATCCTATCCACTACTTCAATCGTGTTAACATTTGGCTGTCGCTGTACGGCTAAGATGACGGCTCTTGTATCCGTAAACCAGCTTGCCACCTTATCGGATTGCACGCTGTCAATTACGTCTCCAACGTCTCTAAGACGTACCGGTGCTCCGTTCCTATAAGTAACAATAATCGGTTTGTAGTCTTTTGCTTTATATAACTGCCCGTGCGCTTGCACCACAAAATCCTTATACGGCCCATAGAGTGTGCCGGTAGGCAAATTGACGTTTGCATTCGTAACCGCATTCACAACATCGTCTACGCCAATACCAAGATCTGAAAGTTTCTCCGGATCAACTTGCACGTGCACAGCATATATTTGAGATCCAAATACCTGCACTTGAGCAACACCGCTGCACATTGAAATACTTTGTGCTAAAACCGTTTCCGCATATTCATCCACTTGATAGAGCGGCATAGTCGGCGAGCTGACCGCTATATAAAGAATCGGTGCATCTGATGGATTTACCTTTTTAAAACTCGGTGGCGTCGGCATGCTGGCCGGCAAATATGGTTGGGCCGCAGAAATTGCCGATTGAACATCGAGTGCAGCACCATCAATTTTTCGATCCAGACTAAACTGCAGCGTAATTTGTGTCGTGCCCATGGCACTTGTCGAACTCATATTGTCGATACCGGCAATATTGGTGAATTGCTTTTCCAAAGGCGCGGCAACGGCAGCCGACATCGTATCTGCATTGGCACCCGGTAAAGTGGCAGACACGGTTATCGTTGGAAAGTCCATACTAGGCAGATCACTTACCGGCAACTGGAAGTAAGAGATGGTGCCAAAAATTACGAATGCCATCATGACCAGAGTGGTCATTACAGGGCGCAGAATGAACGGCGCGGAAATGTTCATGGCTACATAGATATCGAATCAGATTGAATTTGAGCGCTCGGCTTAACTTTGGCGCCGGGAGCCAATTTCATTTGTCCATCTACAACAACTTGATCGCCGCTCTTGAGACCCTTAGAAATAATTGCAGTGTCTCCATAATTGCGGTCGATTTCAACAGGCACAAAAGATACAGTCTTGTCGGGATTAACTACATACACACAGTTTCCTGCTTGACCGCTTTGAATAGCACGGTTCGGAATCGTGACCATTGGTGTTGCGCCAGGAAGGCTCAATACGACGTCTACGAATTGTCCTGGCCAGAGCAATCTGTCCACGTTCTTAAAAGTTGCTCGTAACCGGATTGTTCCTGTAGTTTTATCAACCTGGTTGTCTATGAAAGTAAGAGTGCCAGACTCGGTTTTTTTCTTGTCTCCACCGATACGTGCTTTTACATCGAGCGTACCTGATGCTTGGGCAGTGCGAATTTCCGCGAGGTGCGTTTCCGGCACTGCAAACGTTACATATATTGGTTGGATTTGGTTGATTGTGACAAGCGCATTAGTATCGTTTGCGCGCACCACGTTGCCTTGATAAACATTCAATGCACCAATTACGCCATTAATAGGAGAACGAATTTCCGTCCAGCCAAGTTGAACGCGCAGATTGTCAGCCGCAGATTGATCTGCTGCAAGAGTGGCCTTGGCAGTTTGAATAGCTGCCTTGTCTGAATCAACAACGGCTTTGGCATTATCAATCATGGCCTGATCTGATTGAACAGTGGCAGTAGCAGTATCGGAATTGGTTTTGATCTGATCTGATTGTTCGTGAGAAACGGCACCTTCCGTAACCAGCCTTCGATATCTCTCCACTTCCACATCGGCATATTGCAGAGAAGCTTTATCACGCTTCAAGGCAGCTTCAGTTTGTTGTTCGGCCGCCTGGTCTTTAGCAAGATTTGCTGCTGCGGATTTGATCTGCGAAGCATCACGATTGACGTTTGCTAAGGCCTGATCTAATTGAGCCTTATAGGGACGAGGATCAATCCGAAATAACAATTCGCCTTGTTTGACGTCCTGACCTTGTTTGAAAAAGACATCCGTCAATTGTCCACCTACCTGCGCAATTACATTCACAACTGAGTAAGCATCAATGTTGCCTATGTTATGCAACTCGATCGGCAAAACTTGTACGGTTGCTGTAGCGGTAACAACTGGCGTGATATCAGCAACCTTGTTGCCGGGTATTCTCGGAAGCGATCCATCTGCTGGTGCAGAAGTGGCAGCCGCAGCAGGATCGGTACCCGATTTTGCGCCGGGAATATTGTGATTGGTAAAGAAGCGGAAAACCATTGTGGCTAGCGCAGCCACCGCAACCAGTGCGATAAGCCCGATGATTCGGCCCATGCTGAATACACCGCGCTTCGGTACGGATCTGATGGGAAGGACATCCCCATCTTCTGATCCGGTAATACCAACTCTTTCTCGCATCGGTCTCAAACCTCTTTGAACGCTTCCTTTAGAACTTGTAGACTATCGACGACTTTTGCCAGTTTGGCAGAACTGATTTTAGCTAAAACCGACGCTGCTGAAGTGCGGGCATAGCCTTTAATTTGAACAAGAAAACCTTTGCCGGCCGAAGTTAAAGTGAGGAGCACCTTGCGCCTTTCGCTTGGATCTTCAACCCTTTCTACATAGCCCTTTTTAACAAGCCGGTCAATAAGATCTGAAGCACTTGCTTTGGTTACTCCCAGATCATCGGCTGCATGAGATACGGATGTGCCAGGATTCCGGCTGATGAAATTGAGCACCTTGAGCTGCGGCATGGAAACAGCTATGGGCCCGTTCCGTCTCATTTCGTGCCCAAGAAATCGTGCAATTTGAGGAATGACTTCTACGATCTCATCCGCACAGAGATCGCTTGGCTGCTTGAGGTTAGCGTTATTCTGAATTCTGGTGCGGGCTTGCATGTCAACGAGCTCAACAGTGAGTCTATCTAACAGTTAGTATTGCTTACTATTGTGACTGATCTGTGAAAGACCATGCAAGACAATGTCATCAAGGTTTGATCAAAAGTAAAGACGCCTGCAACCAACTTAAGTTCGCGATTCGCTTAAGATTCCGCGAGCGGCATTTTTAAAATGCTCGGCTTCGGCTTCGCGGTAAGTTCGTGACAATAAATCAGCGTAGCCTTCTAAAGTTGGCGCTAAATCGGGGTGATTCGGACCAAGCACTTTCATTTTTATATCCATCGCCTTCTTGAAAAGAGGCTCTGCCAGGTCGTATTTGCCTTCATTTTTGTAGATAAGGGCCAAATTGCTCAGTACTTGTGCCACTTCCGGATGCTCCGGTCCAAGAGTTCTCTCCTTTATTTCCAGCACGGTTTGAAGAAGTGCTTCGGCTTCAGTCTCCTTGCCTTGATGGGAAAGACATACTGCTAACAGTCGTTTGCTATTAACGACATCAGGATGTTCACTGCCGGAACCATCTTCTTTGAATTTGATGTAACGATGCCAATAAGGTTCGGCCTTTGCATAACGTCCGCCACCTTGATAAAGCTCAGCGAGATTCTTTGTGGCATTTACTATGTCCGGATGTCCGGCTACAAGTGTTTTTTCGTAAATCGCCAGCGCCTCTACCAATAGATTTTCGGCTTGCAAAATGCGATTTTGGGCGTTGTACAAAAACGCCATATTGGTTAATTGGTGGGCAATTTGAGGATGCTGGTGGCCGACCTGC
>CAJCIF010000100.1 GCA_903970355.1 Actinomycetota bacterium | reverse complement strand
TTGCGAGACCGGCTTTGGCCGAACCGGTCAGCCGCGGCCAACGTGCTGCGCCGCACTGTTTGTCCACGTGACCGCTTCGGCGCGGCAGTCGCTCGCCGGCTGACAGAGATCCGGCGGGGCGGCACTCGCGTTTCTCCGCGCTTCTGAAGGCTTGCTCAGGGGGCCGGGCCGTCTGCCGACCCGCAGCTCCGCACCCCGAAGTAAGACACTAGAATGTCGAACTCATGACACCCATCCGAGCGATTCATCGACAGCTCGTCCGGTACTTGCTGTTTCTGGTGATCGGCTCGCTGGGCGAGATCAATGTGTTCCGGGCGCCAATCGGCAGAATCGCCGTATTGCTCGCAGTGGGCGGGATTGCGGGTAATTGTCTGGAATGTAAGGAGCGTTACGAATTCTTTGGCATTAGTTGTTAGAATGGCATGTACATCCGCATTTGCCTTTCGCAATGCCGATGCAAGATCGCATGCCTTATAGGCAGCTATACCTCCCGTAACGCCGAGAATAATGCGTCTATTGGAAAGAGGGTTGAGTTGGTCTATTTGCTCGTTTTTGTCCACGCCGTTCCGTTTCATATCTTTGAAGTCTCCCCTGGCGTCTTTATTTGATCATCATCTGTATTATTATGTGCATCCTTAGCAAAGTACGCTATCCGCTTGATTTCTGCTTGGTTTTTAGATTTCCGGTTTTAGCGCTTCCGAGCGAGAACCGGTATTACTGTCAATTTTGAGTCCTATAGATGGAAAAGTACTACATAACTACTGCAATTGATTACGTTAACGCTCCTCCGCATATAGGCCATGCCTATGAAAAGATAGCCGCTGATGTATTGGCTCGATATCATCGCCAGCAAGGGCGAGATGTGTTTTTTCTTACCGGAGTTGACGAGCACGGCTCGAAAATCGAGAAGGCCGCACACGAAGCTGGACTCAGTCCGCAAGCTTTCTGCGATCAGCTCTCCAGCAAGTTCAAGGATACCTGGAAAAAACTAGGTGTTTCCTTCGACTATTTTATCCGCACAACCGAAGACCGGCACACAATTTCTGTGCAGGAACTCTTTCGGCGTTGCCAGGCGAAAGGCGACATTTACAAGTCTTCTTATGAAGGACTTTACTGCGAAGGCTGTGAAGACTTTGTGCGGGAGCGCGATCTCGAAAATGGTAATTGCGCAATACACAAGAAACCACCTCGCAAACTGAGTGAAGAAAACTTCTTCTTTCGACTCACCAAATACAAAGCAGAAATCAAAAAATGGTTGGAAAGCGACGACACTATTTTGCGCCCGGAAAGTCGCCGGCGAGAAATCATCAATCAGCTCGATGATGTGGAGCTAGGAGATTTCAGCGTTTCGCGGGCCCGGTCCAGTTTGACCTGGGGCATTCCGGTTCCCGATGAGCCGGATCAAGTTATATATGTATGGTTTGATGCCGTCATCAACTACATAACGGGTGCCGGATTTGGTTCGGATGAAACCACCATGAAACGGTATTGGCCGGTAGATCTGCATTTGATTGGCAAAGACATAACGAAATTCCATGCCATTTACTGGCCGGCTATGTTGCTTTCTGCTGATTTGCCTCTACCGAAACATGTCTATGGACACGGCTTTATTACTGTGGAAGGTCAAAAGATAAGCAAAACTCTCGGGAACGTCATTGACCCTAATGCTCTGGTTGATGAATATGGTGCAGATGCGCTGCGCTTTTTCCTCTTTGTCGGTACTCCATTCGATCAAGACGGAGATTTTTCACGGGCGGAATTGATTCGCAGATGCAATTCCGAATTGGCGAATAATCTCGGCAATCTCTTAAATAGAACGCTTACTCTTCTTGAAAAGAATTGCGGTGGGGTTGTTCCGGCTTCTTACCCGGAACACTTTTTGCGAGAAGAAGCAAATGAAGTGCATGGCGTTATAGACCGTCATATGGAAAAACTTGAATTTGCAAAAGCAATTGAAGCGATATTTGCGATTGTCGATCAGGCAAACAAATACTTAAATGATGAAGCCCCCTGGTCGCAATTCAAAAATGGCAAGAATAAGGAAGCGGAACAAGTTTTGTACACGGCCCTGGAAATTCTGCGCAGAACTGCCTGGAATCTCGCTCCTTTTACACCAACACTGGCAGCAAAAATTTGGCATCAACTTGGCTACGACACGGACATTATTGAAGTAGGCAAAACTAAGGGGGAAGATGGATTCTTTGAGATTGTGCCGGCCGGGCAAAAGCTTAGAAATGAAGGACCAATCTTTAAACGCATCGAAGAGGCGGTTGAAGCCAGCACATAACTGCATACTTATTGCGGTTGCTTGTTTTCTCGGTCTCATTTTCCATGGTGCGTCGTTTGCCGCCACCACCTCGGACATGTTCGCTTTTGATTTTTTGCGCGAATCTGTGCGAAGCAACAATGGCAACGTTGTCATTTCACCTTATGGTGCATTCGTGGCTTTGTCGATGCTCGCAAATGGAGCGGAAGCCAGTACACGTGCAGAAATCCTTCGTGTTCTAAAAGTCGGTGACAGTCTTACCGAACTAAATCAGGCTAATGCAAAAAGTTTGGGTGCCATGAATGCTGAAACCAAAGTGCAGCTCAAAATCGCTAACGCAATTTTCGTTGATAAGGATTTTCCGGTACTGAAATCTTTCACGCAGAGTGTTGAAGAGAGCTATAAAGCGGAAGTAAGGAATTTGAGTTTTCTTGAGCCTGACTCTGTTAAGACCATAAACGGTTGGGTGAGCGAAAAGACACAAGGGCGTATTCCTATTCTCATAGAACGATTGAGAGCGGGAGATTGCGCTGTATTACTCAATGCCGTTTATTTTAAGGGGTTGTGGCAGTCTGCTTTCAAAAAGACTGATACCGCAGATAGTGCTTTCCATCTGGAGAACGGCACGGTTAAGGAAGTGCCGATGATGAAGCATGAGACCAAATATCCGTATTGTAAAGGAGAGAATTTTGAAGCCCTTTCTCTGCCATATCAAGGAGCAGAGAGCTTGATTGTCCTTTTGCCGGGTCGTGATAAAAAGGCCTCTGATATTTGCCGGGAGCTGGATGCAAAAGGATGGGCAGCTATTACAAAAGGTTTGCATGAGGAGGAAGTCAATCTGGAATTGCCACGATTTCGGATTTCCTTTTCGGAAGAGCTGAAGCCAATTTTGGAACGCATGGGTATGACCAATTGTTTTAGTCCGCGTTCAGCGAATTTCAAAGCACTATCTTCTACGCCTGCCTATGTGGGCAGGGCCATCCAAAAAACATTTATCGATGTCAATGAAGAAGGAACAGAAGCGGCTGCGGCAACCGCAATTGTGATGCACGTCCGAGCCATGTCAGCCGCCAAACCCAAACCACTGGAATTTAAAGTGGACAGGCCATTCATTATTGCCTTAAAGGAAGAAGGGACAGGAAGTTTACTATTCCTTGGCCTTGTCAATGAGCCTTAGTCCTACTTCTCGCTTAAGCTCGCCCCTTGCACTTCAAATTCGCTATCATCCGGCTCTTGAAATGCCGGAAAAACTCCGGAACGCTTCCAATGATTCACGGACAATCCTTTGGCAACCACACGCAAATGTTTTGCTTCGGCGCCGCGATTTAGTGTTTCAAGCAGGTTGGCATAGTTTTCTAAAATTGAAAGAGTATCGGCATGCTTGTCACCGAGTTGATTTCGGCGGGTGCCCAGCGCCCTCATATAAAGCGTTTCCGCTTCCGGGTATTTCTTTTGAGCATGGCAAACGATTGCCAGGTTATAAACCACGGTAGCAGTGTCGAGATGATCGGGACCAAAAGATTTTTCAAAAAGCCGTACTAAGCGACGGGCCAATGCCTCTGCCTGGACGTGGCGGTCGATGCGCCAACAAGCTTCTGCAAAACGTTCAATTGTGTAGGCGAGACGACGATCGGTGCGCTCAAATTCTTCCGCCTCTTGCAAAGCACAAAACCATTGCATTTCTGCAACTGAAAAATGACCAGCCGAAAAGGCTTTTTCCGCGGAAGTCCGTAACTCATCCCAACTCATGTTTTGCTTGCAACCTTTAGTAAAGTCAAAGAGACCAACTCTCTTATATGACTATCTCACGTATAGCTCAGTAGAGCCAGATGCGTCAAGCAAAAATCAAAATAATCTACTGGGAGGGATAGGACGTTGTCGTTAATTGTCGATACCAATTTTTCACTTAAGTTGATTTGTACGAAGAGCATCGTTGTGTGCTTGCAAATGGTGTGGTTGTGGTCGCGACTGTCGTGCAACGATGTGGGCTCGTGATTGTCGTGGGCTTGCAAACGGTTTGGGCTCGCATTGTCTTGGGCTTGCAAACTGCTTGGACTCGCAATTGTCTCGGGCTCGCAATTGTCTCGGGCTCGCAATTGTAGGGGCGGCTTTAGCCGCCCGTCCTATCAATGCCATTTCGTAAATGAACTAATACACGTCGATAAACGTTATCGATAAATGGATAACCTAAAACGCAAATCTCTTAGACTTCCTGGTTTCGACTATTGCCAACCGGGAGCCTATTACTTAACGTTGTGTTCTTACAACAAACAATGCATCTTTGGACGCATCGTTGACTTCGAAATGGAGGTAAGTCGATTTGGATCAATCATCGCTTCGTGTTGGGAAGACATGGTCCAAACTCATAGAGTTTCGTTAGACCATTGGGTTCTCATGCCGAATCATTTGCACGCCATTGTGTGGCTGAATGATGATAACGATAGATCGCTTTCAGCAATTGTAGCTGCGTTCAAAGCACGCTCTACATCTAAAATTCGGGCAACTAATGCAACAAAAGTAATTCTTTGGCAACGTGGTTTTTTCGAGCACATCATTCGAAATCAGAGCGATTTGTTGCGTGTGCGTCAGTACATCGTAGACAATCCAATCAATTGGTCGCTCGACGAGTTAAATTGCGATTCAAACCCCGAAATACATTGTGCGGGCGGCATTGTACGGGGCGACATCGTTGTATGAGCGACATCGTTGTACGGGCTACATCGTTGTATGAGCGACATCATTGTACGGGCTACATCATTGTAGGGGCGGCTTTAGCCGCCCGTGAAGTTAGTTCGATCCGAAGTAATCGGATGAACCAAAGTTGGCGGGCGGCTAAAGCCGCCCCTACAACGCAATACGCCATATCCGCCTATACGTCCCGTTGTTGGAATACGCCATATCCCGGCTCGCCATATCGCGGCCGCGTACCTATATAATGCAAAGACTATGTTTCGTTTGGCGTTGTTAACGACTTTATTCAGCTTTGTCTTTGGGGCGGCTGCTGTTTTTGCTCATCCAGCTGTGTTTTCGGATTTGTCGTTTGCGGATGCTGCTGCATTGGCCCAAAAGGAAAACAAGTTACTGATTGTGGATTTTGTGGCGGTCTGGTGTGAGCCGTGTCACGCGATGGACTCTGACACGTGGCCCGAACCGCACTTGCTTGCTTGGATTAAGGCAAATGCGATCGCATTGCAAATCGATGTGGATAAAGAAACGAAGATTGCTGAGCAGTACCGAATTGATGGGATGCCGACGATTGTAGTTTTCAATCCTAAGGCAAATATGGCTGAGATGCAGCGGCAGGGCGGCTATCAAGAAGCGAGTCAATTAATGGATTGGCTGAATGAGGTCAAAACAGGTAAAGATACCGTTCAATCTTTAGAAGAAGAAGTTGCTGATGCACAAACAAAAGGTGATGAAGAATCAGAGTCTAAGGCGCGATTTGAGCTCGCCAAAACAGCTACCAACAGAATGCAATTTCCAGTTGCTACCGAACAGTACCTTTGGCTTACGGATCGTTGCCTGAGTGGCAAACCGGTGCATCCCAGCTTGATGGAAATGGCATTTGGCATGCATAAATTGGTTGCGCATGATCCGTCAGCACGAGCACAATTCCTGGCCATTCGAAATCAAATGCAAGGGAAAAATCGAGTCAATTGGTGTGTTCTTAGTTCAGTACTCGATGACAACGACTCAATTCTGCGCTGGTTTGAAGAGGCGAAGCTGGATCCAAATCAAAAGGAAGATTTAAAGGATTGTGCCAATTTGATAGCGCTCCTTCTTCTGAGAGAAAAACGCTGGGGAGAAATTACCTATCTCTATCCAGAGCCGCTTGAAAGCATAAAAATGACAGAGGCAAAGAGCAAAACTGATGAAGAACAATACATGCTGTGCCGCAAAATTGCTTTTTTATACGCTACGTATTTAGCGATTGGAAAAGATGATATCGCTAACTCAATTGCCGATTATGGTTTCAAATTTAGCAATACAAAAACCATGCGGGAAATGCTGTTATACGATGCTGCCGCGGCGAGGCAATTTCGTCCTGTGCAACTGGTCTGGTATTTAGAAACTTTGAAATGGAATGAATTGGTCCTTGCAATCATAGTAGGCGGCTGCCTATCCGTGATTTTGATCGGACTTGCAGTTAACCTGGTGAGAGAGAAATTTTTGCACAAGGGCTAAGGTGCAGATTGCCCTGGCCCGGTAATCGGCATTTTATGGTGGGGAGGAACCAAATACATAACTGCCAGCAAAATTGCCAGTCCGACAAAATTACCAAGCAATGCCCATATAAGATAGCCGCGCTTAAATTGCATCGTGGACTAGCGGCCAATAAATTTCAAAAATCGAGCAAACAGGTTTGGCTTAGGCTCGACAGCTTCTCTCAAGCGCGACTGACTATTTTTGTGATTCAATGCGCTTTGCACTTTGCTCAGTTCCATTTTTATGCTTTCTTGATCGCTTCGCAACTGATCGGCATGCGTTTCAGTGTACTTTTGCATCGGCAAATATTTGATTTGCGCCTCCAACATTGCAATCTTGGAACGATCTTCAACACGATCGGTGAGAAGCTTGATGATGGTTTCTTGCGCTTCAATTAAAAGCGATTTCAATTCTTCTATTTCATCCGTTCGATCGCTAACCTTCAATTGAATACTTTGCGTATCCGTTTGTGGTTTTTCCGGAACAATTTGTTCTTGTTTCAAGCGCTCGACAAAGTTGTCGAACAATGTATAAAGCTGCTTATGGGTGACGAGTTCTTCTTTTCTTTCAGCAGGAGCCATTGGTGGCCGCAAGCGAATCTTGGCAAATTCGGCTGTCGTCTCGTCTTCTTCCTTGGCGGAGAAGTCTGAGAGGATGAAAACCTCGTTATCACTCAGTTCGTCACTGTCTATAGTGTCGTCAACCGCATCGCCTTTTAAGGCGGCTAGCAAGTCATCTAAAGAAACGCTAGTAGTTTCTACAATAATATCTGTTTGAGCCATTAGCCCCCCTCCGGCATCAAGCTTCCAAATTATGTCGATGCTGGAAGCATTTGTAAATAAGCCTTATGGGGGAACTACGTGACAACTGTGATTAATTTTGCAGCTAATGAGATTTTTTCTTGGCTTTCAAAGGTTTTGGTTGTTTGGCTAACTTTTCCTCAGGATGCTGCGCTCTTTCCAGATCAAAGAATTTTTCCAGCACTGCTTTTGCGATTGGCGCGCAAATAGTACCACCGTGGCCGGCATGCTCGACAAAGCAGC
>CAJCIF010000099.1 GCA_903970355.1 Actinomycetota bacterium | reverse complement strand
GAAAGAAGCTAAATGCCTTGTTTGGGAAAGAGGCAGTGGACCTACACTTGCTTGTGGAACAGCGGCATTAGCGACTGTAGTAGCAGGTGTTTTGGAAGGAAAGCTAGAACGCACAACCGATATTCATTTGCCGGGAGGCACGGTCAATATTTCCTGGAATGAAAAAACCGGACAACTAGTAATGAAAGGGCCAGCACGTATTTCTTTTAATGGGCAGTGCGAAATTCCGAGTGAGGTTATTTCCGCTCTTCGCAATACTTCTTGCAGCGTCGCCGGAGCGAAATAATGGATTTACCGGTTGAACAAAGACGTGAATGGATAAAGAGTAGGCGTGAACAACGCAAGCTCACAAGACATGCGCGCTTGCGCCGCCAGGTTTTGCGTTACCTTTTGCTTTCCTTGTTATTAATTGGCGGAGCCAGTGCTTTCTATTACAGCACGTGGTGTATTTCAAACAGTGATGAGCAAATATCGATTCGCGGCAACAAAGTCGCCACTGATGCTCAAATCAAATCTGCTTTAAAAGATTCGATTCGCTCTCCTATATATCAGCTCGATCCAAAGGCCCTTGAAAGTCGTGTCTCAGAGCTCTCGATCATCAAACAAGCTTTCGTGAGGCGCTATGCCTTCCCACATCCTCGTATAGTAGTTGAGGTGATGGAGGAATTTCCGTGGGCATGCTTCGGAAACGATCCCGACTCTCCGCCGGAATGGGTAATTTGCGAATCCGGAAAATTGATCTCCATTGCCGAGTTTCCGAAAGTTATCCAACCGCCGCTCCAGATCTATGGCTCACCTAATATGCACCTGACGAGCACTGATGTAGCTCAATGGGCAACCTGGATAACCTTAATTGAAAAGCAAACAAAAACGCCTGTCACAAGCATCGATCTTAGGGATCCTCTCAACGTCAAAGCACAAGACGGCGATTTGCTCCTCAAGCTGGGTTCACCCGATTCAACACTAACCAAGCGCATCACACGACTGGCTTCAGTGCAATCGGCCATCAAACCGTTAGACCGAAACATAGAATATATCGATCTTGGTTTGGACAATAACATTCCCGTCAAAGTAGCAAAACGAGTAGACAAAAACGGAAAGTTAGTGCGCTTGCCCTTGTAGGCGGCGACGTGGATCTGGTTGGGATCGGACGTGGACTGTGTGTCGGATGTGGTCTGTGGATCGGACGTGGTCTGCGGGATCGGACGTGGGTTCTATATGGATCGGCGTGGATCTAAATTGGATCGTTGTGGGTTTGTGTAGGGGCGGTCTTTAGCCGCCCGCTATAAAAAATGACACGACACCGTCTGCCATTTTCCTTACGTTGCCACCGCTTTCGCCTTTACCCATAACGCTTCAAGCTCATCGAAACTTAGCTCTTTAAGCGGCTTTGCAGAGATTTTCTCCATGGCGGTAAAGCGCGATTTGAATTTCGCAATGGCCATAAGCAGGGACTCTTCCGGATTGAGTTTATGCCACCGCGCGATATTGACGACGGTGAAAAGAACATCGCCCATTTCAAGATTCAGATTAGTCAAATTCGGCTTCTCGCCCCGCTTGCGCTCTGCCTCAATGAGGGCAATTTCCTCTTTCAATTCAGCGAGTTCGCTATCAAGTTGCTTCCAGATATCCTTTTCTTCATTCCATTCAAAGCCCTGTTTGACAGCCTTTTCAGATATTTTAAGAGCTTGAAAGAGGGCGGGCATATTGTTTGGTACACCGTCTAACGCAGAGCTAGCGCGCTCCTTGCGCTCCCTGGCTTTCAATTCTTCCCATTGCAAGAGAACTTCTTGCGCGGATGATGCATTCGTATCGCCGAAAACATGCGGATGTCGGCGAATCATCTTCTCGTTAATGGCAGCAGCTACATCTTCGAGATCGAAGCGATTTTCGTCTTTGGCTACCTGAGCGTTGAGAACAACCTGTAATAAAAGATCGCCTAATTCCTCTTTAAGTTTTTCGGGATCGTCGATATGAATTGCTTCTAACACCTCATAGGCTTCTTCAAGCAAGAAACGGGCCAGTGTTTGATGTGTTTGCTCGCGATCCCACGGGCAACCATCCGGCGCCCGTAAACGAGCTATGGTAGCGATAAATTGCTCAAATTGACTTGTCATGCTGAAAAGAATTCCCAAATTTCCATTGCAGATACTTTAGCAAGTCGATTCCATTGCCAAGTCCATTCTGGTAACCTGCTAGAAGTTGCTGTTGATGCCAAGTTGAGGTTAATTAGCCCGTGGATGTTTGTGTTATTGGTGCCGGTTACGTTGGTCTTGTTACAAGCGCGTGCCTGGCCTTTCTAGGTAATACCGTAATTGCAGTTGATGCGAATACGGCCCGGTTGGAGAGCCTTAAACGAGGCATAGTGCCATTTTTTGAACCAGGACTGAGTGAGTTTCTTACCGAAAGCATTTCAACTGGTTTATTGACCTTTAGTGACAGCATCGAACAAGCCGTCAAGAAGTCGCAGATTATCTTCATTGCCGTCGGCACACCACCAATGCCAAACGGTGAACCAGACCTTTCTCAAGTCATGACGGTAGCCCGCGCCATTGGGCATGCTCTCGATTCCACGAAGCGGCGAGTGATCGTCAACAAATCAACTGTTCCTGTCGGTTCAGGCAACTGGGTTGAAATGCTTGTTAAGCAGGGCGTTCAAAGCGTGCAAACTGTCCCGGCTCGCGCCTCAAAGGCAGATGCGCCGACTTTCTCGGTTTGCAGTAACCCGGAATTTTTGCGAGAAGGCAGCGCTATTGCTGACTCGTTTTATCCCGATCGCATTGTGGTTGGAACGACAGATGAATTTGCAGCAGACCTGATGAAGACTCTCTATAAGCCGATCATCAATCAAAGTTTTGAACCACCCATCTTTATTCCCAGACCACACGACATAACCTCGATACCGTATGTGGTGACCGATTTAGCCAGCGCTGAACTGATAAAATATGCCGCCAATGCATTCCTGGCCTTGAAAATTAGTTTTGCAAACGAAATGTCCGGGCTGTGTGAGAAAGCCGGAGCTGATATACGGGAGGTTTCAAGAGGCATCGGTTTGGACCGCCGCATCGGAAAATATTTTCTCAACGCCGGCATCGGCTGGGGTGGCAGTTGCTTCGGCAAAGACATAAACGCTCTCATTCAGGTAGCGAAAGAATACAACTATCCAACTTCTCTTCTTGAAGCAACAATTGCCGTAAATCAACGCCAGCGAAGCGTAGTGATCAAAAAGCTGCAAGACGAACTCAAAATCATCAAGGGACGAACAATTGGTTTAATGGGTCTTTCTTTCAAACCGGATACAGACGATTTGCGCGATGCACCCAGCATTTCGATTGCCCAACAACTGATCAAAATGGGTGCAACAGTAAAAGCATACGACCCGGTCAGCAACGAAAATTGCCAGACTCTCAATCCGGATCTCGATGTTATCTACTGCAAAGATGTGATCGAGTTAGCTCATGGCTGCGACGCCATGCTTTTAATTACGGAATGGGAAGAGTTCCGGCATGCCAACTGGCAAGAAATTGCCAAAGTAATGAACTGCCCACTGGTTATTGACGGCAGAAACACACTTGATGAAGCTACTGCCATCAAACACGGCATCATCTATCGGGGGATTGGCCGTTGAAATTAGTTGTTACGGGCGGTGCGGGTTTTATTGGTTCACACCTGACGGACAGATTGCTTAATGAGGGGCATCATGTCACGGTGATGGACAATCTTTTGACAGGCAACATCAAAAATATTGCTCGTCATATGTCAAATACTCGCTTTCAGTTCTTGCACCACGACGTCAGCAATCACATTCACATTGTTGGCGATGTCGATTGGGTTATTCACTTTGCCTCGCCGGCAAGCCCAGTCGATTACCTGCAACTTTCCATCGAAACTCTAAAAGTAAATTCGCTTGGTACGCACAATACGCTCGGATTGGCGAGGGTCAAAGGGGCCAAGTATTTTCTTGCCAGTACCTCTGAAGTTTATGGCGATCCGGAAGTTCACCCACAAGTTGAAACCTATTGGGGCAACGTCAACCCAATTGGACCAAGGGGTGTGTACGATGAGTCGAAACGATTTGCCGAAGCCATAACCATGGCTTACCATCACAAACATGATCTCGACACACGCATCATCCGAATATTCAATTGTTACGGACCGAGGCTGCGACTTGATGATGGCCGGGTCGTTTCTAATTTCATCGGTCAAGCTCTTACTAACGAACCGATTACTATGTACGGAGACGGCACACAAACAAGAAGCTTTCAATATGTATCGGATCTCGTTGAAGGCATAGTTCGTCTTATGGGCGTTAAACATCACGAACCTGTCAATCTCGGCAACCCTCAAGAGAAAACAGTGATGGAGTTAGCGCAGATCATTAAGGAACTAACCGGGTCGAAAAGCGAAATCCGCAATAAGCCGTTACCGGTCGATGATCCAAAGCGACGATTGCCGGATATCAGCAAAGCAAAAAGATTGCTTGATTGGACGCCAAAAAAGGATCTGATTGAAGGTCTGACGGAAACGATTAGCTGGTATCGCGAAGAATTAAAAGGCTTGTCGCAGGAAAAGCAAGCCGCTTCTTCGCTGCCTTAGCTATTCGCGCTTGCGCTTGTGGCTC
>CAJCIF010000098.1 GCA_903970355.1 Actinomycetota bacterium | reverse complement strand
ATCTCTGAGATCCAGGAGCCGCACTTTTGATGTTGCGGACAGTCGTTCCTGTAATTGATCGAAGCGACTCGTCGAGGAATTTACTCGGAAACCATCAGGAGTTTCTTCGGGGTAAATCGTTGTTGAATTCGGAACAATGTACACGAAGTATTTGATGCCATGCGCTTCCAACCAGGAGCGGCGAGCTTCCAATAAAGTGGCCCACCTGTTCAATTCGTATTCGTTGAATAGTGGTCCATTTCTGGCGGTTTCCTCGCCACCGGTTGGCAGAAAAAACAACCAACCATTTTTACCAACTAAAACAAGTTTGGAATTAGCAGTCTCAAAAAACCGATATGTCATCAGGCTCAAATGGGAGACAAGCGGATTTCGGAATGCGACGCGGTCGTTATAGAAAGCATCGAAAGCTGCCGGGAATGCTCGAATCGAATCATACGAAAACGCCAGTTTTGGTTTCGGATTTATGATGCGCCGTTCTTGCATGGCAATTGTAGCGTCGCTTCGGCTCCAGTTGCGCACCGAACCGACGCAAAAAACGAGTATCGTTATTGCAAATATGAGTGATGTGACAATTGATTCAAGCCCTGGTAAGCCAATGCGAGAAGATTGGAAATCACGGCGCTGAGCCACTACATGCGATGACGCACTGGCTTTCTCTTGTATCGCTGTGTTTGTAGTCAATCCGAATCTATGCCGTTTTTTTAACTGGCATAGCCGCCTTGTTCAGTAGCTTCAATATTGATTGTGAGCGTTCTTCTTAACAGCTCACTGCCTGTTCCGGTCATCGGGCCAACACTGTGCCAGGAATTGAACGTTTTGATAAACACAATTGCCTGATTTGGCAAGAATGCATAAGAATCAATTTTCTCTACTTCATCGAAATCCAAATAAGTGTTCATGTAGTTGAAATTACGCGTCAGGTCTTTCGGTTTGAGAATATCCGTTGAACCGCCAAAAGCAGGGTTCCAATCACCCGAACTGGCCATGGAAATAACGAGTGTTATTACTTTTCCGGGGGAATCTGTGTGGGGCTGAAGCTGTCCGCCATCAGCCGGCAAGACCGAAAATTCAAATCTTGTTTTGAGTGGAAGCTTGTGCCCTCGTTGTTTCATTGCAATAGCTTCTTTCAATTTCTTGATCAGAGGCTTTGCTTCGGCGTCTTGATCCGGACGAATAAAACCGAGTTCTATTTTATTTGCGGAAAGCATCTCGAGCGTGCGGTAAAGGAAAGCCGGGCTCTTGATGTAGTTGTAGAAGTTTTTCCAGATTGGGTTCGAATCAAGGTAAGCAAAATAATTGTCACCATTGTTCATTTCAGCGAGTGAATACTTGATCGAATTCTTATTTCCCAGATAGGACATTTTCTTGAAGAGGGAAATATTTGGAAATGTGTTGACCAATTGCTCATAAACAGAATGCTGGAGAACAGGTGTTATAAGACCAATTGGGAATGGGTCGTACCGGAATTGCGCCTTTCGATAGTCGAAAGCAATGGCTGGGGCGGTAGCCTCCGGTGTTGTGATGGCACTTGTAGAACGTGCAATAACTGAGTTGGTCACTTTTCTGTCCCCTTCGTCGTTATTCAACCCTTGATAATAGAGCTTCTGGATTGAGAATCAATCTTAAATATCGCTCAATTCTTTGCATCATCTTACAGCGCTATCATTTTGGGTTTGTGAAAGCAGGCTATAGTAATGCTGGAAAGGCTCGTGGGGACTAGAAATGACTGAACAAACTGTCGTCGTTGTCGGCGGTTGCGGGCACGTTGGTTTGCCGCTCGGCATTATTCTGGCAGCGCGCACGGGCAACAAGATATACCTGCTTGATGTAGACAAAACCAAAGTAGAGCAAGTAAATAGCGGTGTCATGCCCTTTATGGAGCCTGGCATTGATGAGCTTCTTAATGAAGTGATCGGCAAGACGGCATTTGCAACAACTTCTCCGGAGTGCCTGCGGGAGGCAGATGTAGCTATTACCGTTGTAGGTACACCGGTGGATAAACATCTCAACCCGACCGTAAATGCTCTTAAGTCCAACGTTGATGAAATATTGGAGTATTTGCGCGATGACAGCCTTCTTGTATTAAGAAGCACTGTTTATCCTGGTGTGACGAAAGTTATATACGATCGGGTCAAGCAACTGGGACGAAATATCGATGTCGCCTTTTGCCCTGAACGAATCGCCGAAGGTAAAGCCCTGGAAGAGTTGGAAAACCTTCCTCAGATCATTTCTGCATTCGAACCGCAAGCTTTAGAAAAAGCGAAAGTGCTTTTCGAGAAGATAGCGCTCAAAACTATTGAGTTGTCACCACTGGAAGCGGAACTCGCCAAACTCTTCACGAACTGCTGGCGATATTTGAATTTTGCGATCTCAAATGAGTTCTACATGCTCGCCGAGACTTTCGGTCTCGATTTTTACAAGATATATGGTGCCGTAACGGAAGATTATCCGCGCATGAAGAGCTTTGCAAAAGCTGGATTTGCTGCTGGTCCTTGTTTGCTCAAAGATACATTGCAGTTATCAGCGTTTGCGAATAATAACTTCTTCCTCGGACATTCAGCCATGCTCGTAAACGAAGGGCTGCCGAATTTCATTATCCAAAAAATGCAGCACTCAATGAACCTCGCCGAAAGGACAGTAACGATATTGGGCATGGCATTCAAAGGCGAATCGGATGATCCGCGCGAAAGTCTTTCCTATAAACTGAAAAATCTGTTGGAAGTTTATGCAAAAGAGGTTATTTGCACGGATCCGTACGTGCAAGACAAGTCTCTCGTACCGCTTGAAGAAGCGCTACGAAAAGCGGATGTGATTGTGCTTGCTACTCCGCACAAGGTCTATAAAGAGATCAAATTCGCACCAAACCAAACCGTTATCGATTGTTGGGGTTTCTTCAATCGAGACGATGACAATATAAATCCTCCCTCACAAGCACATGTATTGGAGCTAATGCATTGAAGGTACTCGTAACAGGAAGCGCTGGATTCATTTGTGGTTATCTAGTTGATGAATTACTGGCTCAAGGCCATGAAGTAATTGGGTTAGACAACTTCTCGAAGTACGGTCCAATTGCGAAGAGCTATGGCAGAGAGCAGCGATTCCAGTTTGTCAAAGGCGATGCCAAAGACGTCGATCTTTTAAAAGATCTTTTGACAGATTGCGATCACTTTGTTGCTGCTGCAGCGATGATTGGTGGTATCACTTACTTTCATGAATATGCCTATGACTTAATTGCCGAAAATGAAAGAATCACAGCAGCTGCTTTTGATGCTGCTATCTTTGCCCATAAGAAACGGCGATTAAAGAAGATAACGGTTATGTCCTCAAGCATGGTGTTTGAGAACACTTCCGAATATCCAACTCCGGAAGGTGCACAGAATAAGTGCCCGCCGCCCAGTTCCACTTATGGCTTTCAAAAACTTGCTACCGAGTATTTCGCATATGGTGCGCATGAGCAATACGACCTTCCCTACACAATTGTCAGACCATTCAACTG
>CAJCIF010000097.1 GCA_903970355.1 Actinomycetota bacterium | reverse complement strand
GCCGGAGGCTCGATAGGATTCGGCGTTTCTATAACCGGCAGATTGGTGAACGAACTATTGAGGGCTTGAATGCCATCAGCAGGAATTTGAGCCGGGATATTGGTGAGCGAGGCTTGCACATTGGGAGAGGCTTGGGCCAGTTCGTTGCCCGGTGGCAATACAGGAATTTCCCCAGTTGAAATCTTGTCCGATGCAGTTGGATCTGCAAAAGCCGTATCTACAGCAGCAGGCTGCGGAGGCGGAGCGAAAGGACTGATTTCCGGTGGTAATTCCGGAGGTGGAGTTTGAGGAGGTGGGGCATAGCTAGCCGCATCCGGCGCAAACATATCACCGTTGGCGACATCGGTAGGCGCAGGTTGAATAGATTGAGGGGATGGCGCGGATGAAAGATCAGCTGGGCTTTGAGGCACCATGGCACTTGCGAAGAAGTCTGATGACAGAGCCGGTTTTTCACCTGGATCACCAGCGCCTTCTATTTGTTCGCTTAGCCTGTTGTAGAGTGTTTCTGGAGTGGTTTCAGCTGCTGGCGGAATGACTGGTGCGGCAGCCGGTTGTTCAAGTTCGGCTGGATTGGCAGTGCTGAACCAACCAGCATCGGCTGGCGGAGCCGCTTCTACGGAAGGCTCGAATGAAAATTCTGCGGCTGTTACTTGATGGGCATACTTTTCCGGATCGAATGCATCGTCCGAAAACTCAGCTTGTTGTGCACCATATTCAGTACCAGCAGCGGCCGGCTCCGGTGCAATTTCCGGTGGTGGAAGGACAGGCTGCGGTATTTCTACTGGCGCTTGAGCTACCGGTGCTGCGATCGGTGCTGCCGCCGGTGCTGGTGCTGGTTCTTCGTTTGAAGATCCTTGCAATGGCGAAAGGCAAGACTTAACCATAGCCTTAGCGCGTTCGTCATGACGACCGTCTGTTCCGAAGAGCATGTGGCATACAGATCCGATATCAACGCCCTGTCTGCCGCTTGGCGCACCCAATTTCACACCTAGCACTCCAAGAAGAGCAGTAGCTGGTTCGAGTGGTCCGTTTGCTTCTTGAGCCAAACTGCGGCGCGATCCGCCCTGGGCATAAATGGCTGCCAATTGTTCAAGTTCTTTCTTCAACGGCTCTGTCATAGGAGCAGCTGGTCCAGCAGAAACGTACAGGAACGGCTTGCCATCAAGAATTGCTTTGACCGCATTTTCCTTGAGCAATACTTCGAGAAACCGTTGTTCGAACGCTGTAGATGTAATGTTGGTTACGAGTGGTTTGCTTTCTTGTTGGCCTATTACGATGTAGAGCTCTTTAACCCGGTAACTTTCCCCTGCGTCCGTATCACGCTTAGTAAAGCTGGTGATACTGCCTTGTGTACTTGCGGAGATCAAACAAAAAAGCATCGAGCCCGCTTCAAACCGCGACGCTTCAGTTTTTGCCCATTCTTCGGGCGCTATCGGTGCACCGGGATCGTAGCCACGCAAATATTGTTGAACATCTTGCATGCGCAGATTGTTTTGCCGATTCATTACATTCATTGTTTTATACTTCGCTTCGCTTTTTTCTTATGTGGTGGCTTCGGGCTGGTCTTTTGTTTTACGGGCGCGTTTTGAGCCTTTGTCTGATCCTGGTCCAGAATTTTCTGCAGCTTTCGCTATATCGTCCAGCGCAGAAGATCGATGCTGGGCAATAAGTTCTAAAAACTTGCCTATTTCGCTTTCAATTTCTTCTTTTGTAGTTTGGGCATTGTCTGCCAGAGATTGTTCCAATCCTTTTTGAGCGCCGAGAATATCCGATTCGGCTTCTGAGACTATGTGCGAAACACGGCCGCTTGCTTCTTGAATCAACTGCATCACTTTCGTTTCGAAAGCATCACGAATCTGATGGATCTCGTTTCGAATTGAATCAAGAACTTCGTCCTTGTCCGCTTCCAATGTACGTTTGAGAGCCGTACCGGTAGTGACCCGGTCCGAAAGTCTGTTGGAAAGAGATTGAATATCGCGGACAATCGTACTCTTAACGTCCTGGCAACGTTTCCCAAGCCCTTCTTGTGCTTGTTCTGCAGAGCTGACAAGACTTGCTACCAGCTCTTCGGTAGACTGTCCCAGTTTTTCTGTAGTAGCGTCGTGCAAATTGCTCAAGTCTTCAGCCACATTAGCCAAATCGCCATCCAGCTTTTGCCTGTGCGCATCAGATATATTTTGAAAATGCTCCGACACACGATGCTCAATTTTTGAAGCATGTTCATCTACTTTGTCGAGCAATACTTTTGATGAAGCGCCTAATTCAGATTCAGATCGTGTGGCTTCATTTTCCAGGCTTCTGTAGGAGCTGTTGAAATCGGTAGAAAGCTTTTGCAAAAGACCCGAGAAGTGATTGTCGATTGCATTTGCTTTTTGCATGTAGATTTTAAATAGAGAACCGGAGACATGCTTTTCGTCACCACGCGATTCCCAGAGAACTTTGTCCAGTTTCTGCTGCAGCGTAGACGAGACAGACGTTCCGTGGTTTTTCAAATGTTTGAGACTTTCATATTCTTGTTTCTCGAGCTCGAGCTTGCTGTGCTCTACACCTGTTAAGTAGCGATCGGAAAAACTGACGCCGATATGCTCAACGTTTTCTCCATAGGCTTCTTTAAGAGCAGCAATCGACAGGCGTAATTTATCCGAAAGATTAGAAAGCTCGCTCACCATCTGAAGTGCGTGCGCTCGACATTCTTTGATTTCTTCTTCTGCAATATCACGGAGTTGATCGAGGCTTTTGTCTACATTCTTGGTGAGATCAGCTTGCAGTGACGTGGCTTTCTTTTGAACATCAGCCACCCCACCTTCCAGATGTCTCTTGAATGTCTCTGTATGTTCTTGCTTACTTTGCTTGAGGCGCTGAGTAACCTGCGCCTCCAGTTCTGCGAGATTGGCTGCGCCCGAATCATATATATCTTGTAATTTCTTACCAGCGAATGTCATTGTCTACTTTTCCTTGCAGTCTTGTTTCAAGCGACGGGAGTTGGGTCGAGATCAATCCGAACCGAACGAGAGCATCGCGCTTCTGTAGGCCATCACCGCTAATGCGGCTGCCCTACCAGCATCTTCAATTTCCGGCAGGCGGGAATTTTCAGAAGCCATTGCAGTTTTAAAACCTCGCAACGTTCTTTCAATTTCCATCGTTACTGTTCTGGCTTGCTTGTCCATTGTTTCTAAAGTGCTTGCGCGAAGAGATTCAACTCGCTCTTGGGATTCAGAACTCAAGCGCGAATATTCATGGTCTATCTGCTCAACTTGTCTTCGGAAAGCTTTGACAATTTCGGTACCACGCGCTTTCAGCCTTGCGTGCAATACATCACGCAATTCGTGAGTGGCTTGCGAACGATAAGCACTTGCACCGGCAGGAAGACGCGATTCTTGCGCTACCGCTGCTTCAAAGCGAGCAAATAAGCGATCGATGCGATCGTAGTATTTCTTTTCGAGACGCTTCAAAGAGCTGTGGAAAAGCTTATGGCTGGCTCCAAGTTTTGCAACTGCTTCCAGCGAAATACCATTGATTTCATCCTTAACTTCCGCCACTTTGCGATCCAATTTTTTGGAGTGCATCTCTTCGTAAGACTGCTTGTCGCTCGCCAATCGGCTGTGGCAGTCATCGGCGGCCATGGACATATCCGTTTGCCATTTGTCGACTCGGCCGGAAAGTCTTTTACGAGCGGTGGTGCTGTATTCCGCTACTGAGTCGCTGCCGGCTTTCAACTGCTCTTCAAGCTCTCCGATTGTCATGGAAACGAGGCTGGTTAAGCGGTCTATCACCATGCCAATTTTTTCTTCGAATTCTTTTTGATGTTTTTCCAGGTTATCGTCAACCTTTCTCTTGCCTTCGTTGAGCACATCTTGCACACGTTGATCGAGCATTTGCGAAAGTGCAGTAAGGTGCTTTTCGTGATCATCGGCCTGCGATTGAACACGAATTTGTTTGGCCGTGCCGAAGTTTTTGGCGTTGTCGACTTGACTGGCACCAAATTCCGTGAAGTGCGCTTGCGGGTTTTCAATGAGCGAACGCAGTTGTCCTAGCTGGTCATCGACAATTTGGGAAATTGATTCGGTAACTTGTTGCGAACGCATTGCAAGTTGCTGTCTCACTTCTCTTGCCGCTGAGGCAATAGTTTCAATTTCAGTACGCTCAAGTTCTTTTAAGCGCTCAGCAAAATCTTCTTTGCGAATGACCAGGTCTTCGACGTTGGAATCAACGGAACCGGCAGAACGTTCGGCTAGCTTTGATAGTTGCGAATGAAAGTTTTTCTCGATCAGGTCATTGAAAGCTGATAATTGCTCAATTGAGGCTCTTACCGTCTTTTCCAGTTCGGTGCTCGCCTTTTCAAGCGCTTCGATCATGAGGTGGGTTGCCGAACCGATATTGGCATTCTCTTCTGCCATAACTTCTCCCGTTAAAAAAGCCAAGACCGTCTAGGGATTTCGCAATTAAAGCAAAACCTAG
>CAJCIF010000096.1 GCA_903970355.1 Actinomycetota bacterium | reverse complement strand
TCTCTGCTGTTCGAGCTTAACGCGCTTGCTAATATCGAGCGCGAGAATGATACCGCCTCTGGTGTCTCCTGATCTATTCTTGATAGGCCACACTGTGATATCCCAAACAAGCTTCCGCTCTGGAGCATGCTCATTGATGATATGCTTTTCAGTTCTGAAAGGCTTACTCTCGGACAAAACCTCGTGCCACTGTTCGGCCGCAGAGTTGCTAATTAATTCGGAAACCGGTCGACCGACAATTCGTTCATAGGGCAGCTGGATTTGATCGACAAACACGGAATTGCACTCGGAGATGCGTAATTCCGACGAAAATCTTGCAATTCCAATGGGCGCGTGTTGCAAGATTTCCTGAAGCACTTCTTTTTCTGCCGAGACTGTTCTCAAGGCAAGTTCTTCAGCGCGCTTACGAGTAACAGCGTAACGGATCGAACGACTCAAACTCTCACTACTCACCTGCCCTTTCACCAGGTAGTCCTGAGCGCCCTTCGAAACGGCTTCCATAGCGATGTTCTCGTCATCAAGTCCTGTTAGTATTACGATCGGAACGTCGCTGGTAGAAGCTGACAGTCGCGACAAAACCTCCAAACCGTGAGCATCAGGAAGCCCCATGTCCGCGAGGATCACATCAACCCTATTGGACGCAAGATAATCCAACGCGGTCTGCATATCTTCAACCGTGGTTGTTTCGCAAGTAGCCAGTCTCGATTCATTGAGAAAGGTCTCTATCAGCAGCACATCATAAGGATTGTCTTCAACGAGCAATACTTTTAACGACGACCCCGTGGAAATCAGTTCGCGCGCTTTAACAGCATCAAAATCGACCTTTAAATTTTGCAAGCTCGATTCCTCATGCGATTCAAATCCAGATCTCATGCTAGTTCCAGTTTCATGCCGCTCAATGTCGTCTTGTCTGTAAGTAAATTCGACATCGGCGAGAAATTCAGCAAGATTGTCGAATCGGGCTGGTTTCACCACGTAAGCAGCATTTGCTTCCAGCGCCTTCCTTCGGTCTTCAGGATCTTCGGAAGTCGATAGCACCACAACTGGAAGATCTTGCAAATTGGGAAGCTTACGCAGTTCACGAAGCACTTCGTGCCCATTTTTCTTCGGCAGATTCAAATCGAGAACGACCAGCGTAGGCCTTTCATGGACAGCTATCGTCTCGACGCGCTGCAGGTAATGAAGAGCAGCTTCGCCGTCTTCGAGAACAACCATGCTGCATTTGATGTTGGTTTCCTTGAGCATCTCTTGCATAAGCAAGACGTCATCGGGATTGTCTTCAATCAAGAGCACATTCAGAGACGTGGACACCTAAACTCCTCCCTGAAGCGTAAAAACAAACGTCGAGCCTTCACCTGGCGCAGACTTCACACTAATTGTGCCACCATGCCTTTCCACGATACGCTTACAGACAGCCAATCCAATACCCGAGCCTTCGTATTTCGAACGGGCATGCAAACGTTGGAAAATTACAAAGATGCGATCGGCGTACTCTTCATTGATTCCAATGCCATTGTCATGGACAGAAATACGCCAGTAGCCATCGACAGGCTCAGAGCTTATGTGAATTTTCGGAGCCTTTTCACTGCGAAATTTTATTGCATTTCCAACCAGATTCTGGAAGAGAAGCGAAAGCTGAGATTCATCGCCGAGCACAGACGGCATGGTATCGTAAGTGATTTCAGCGTTGGACTCATTTATTGCAACCTTCAAACCATCCAGCGATTGTCCCAGCACTTCCTTCAATTCTGTAGGTACCAGTGGTTTGCCTTGTGTATCAATCTTCGCGCATTGCAAGAGGTCTTTGATCAGGCGTTGCATGCGGGAAGTACCCTCCACGATCACGCTCAAATATTTTTTTGAATCTGCATCTAACTTACCTCGAGTTTTCTTTTCGAGAAGCTCACAAAAGCTTGTAATGGTGCGTAGCGGTTCTTGTAAATCATGCGACGCGACATACGCGAACTGCTGCAAATCTTGATTTGAAGTAACCAATTTTTGAGTCAACTCTTTAAGTTGATCGGCTTGCTCTTTTATTTCGTCCTGTGCTTTACGGCGTTCGGTAACGTCGCGAGTGATCTGCACGAATCCAGTCAAGCTCTTATGCTCGTCATAGATAGGCGAGAGCGCGACATCAGCCCAAAATTTCGAAAGATCTTTGCGAACCTGCCAACGCTCTGTTTCAAGACCACCCTGGCTTGTGACCAGTGCTAATGATTCCTGCAACTGCCCAGATCCATTTGCACCATCTTTATCGCCGCCCTCGTTGTCGTAAAGGGAACTGAAGTGCTTGCCGATTATCTCATCTTCCAGATAACCATGAAGGTGCTGAGCTGCGCTATTCCAGCCAATAATCTTTCCTGTAGCATCGAGATTGATAATCGCAAAATCTTTGACTGAGGTAAACGTAAGCCTGAGCAACTCCTCGCTTTCACGCACTGCTTTGTTCGCTGCAGCGATATCTGTGAGATATTTGCTCATAAAATATCCGAACGAGCAAAAAAGTCCGATAGCTAAAATCGCCAGCAGCACGAAAGTAAACAGATACCATCGGGTCTTAGTTGTAAGCTCTGAATTATTCAATTTCACGAATTGATCTTCGAGCTCGAGAACGTTTTGAATAATCGCGTGAGTATTCTTTTTGCCGGACGCAACGACAGATGAGGAGCGAGAGGAATCAATCGATGAAGCCACTTGCGTATTCGACGCCGAAACGAATCCCGAGTTCACCGCAGTATTTCCCTGCGATACGCTAGTTGAGTCTAGCGCCTTGAGCTTTAGTTCGACTTGATCGTGCAATTGTTGAAATTTCATTCCGGACTCAATCAGACCCAAACTTTGTTGGTAAAGTAACCCTCCTACAAAAACAATGGCAAGCATTCCCAATACCAGAGACGCTATCATCTGCGTCCGGGCTTTTGTCTTCTCGGTTCTTATGACCCGCTTGCCTACATCGGTATCCAGGGCAGCGAACACCTGAGGTATTAATATCCACAAGGCTACCGCAGTAACCAGAGAAATTGCCGCGGTTAAAGCATTGATTATCGCCTCGAGCCAGTAGTTACCATTCCAAATGGTGACGATATTCATGATGTGAGTGGTGCCACAAAGCACTATAAAGGTGGCGAACAAAACGAGGATCCACCCAAAGCGCACTTTCTTTTTAGCGGCGATGTAAAGCAAGTTTGATGGAATCGAATAATAAGACAGCGCTGTAAGAAGATTGGATACCACCAACAAACCTACTAACTGTGGATTCCACTGCAGGCAGAATCCGTGTGGCATAAAGCTGTCCAAATTGAAAAGCCCCCTACGTGATAAAAATGCAGTTCTTCAACTTTCGACTAAACGCTGATGCATTCTCCAATCTGAACAAAGTCTGAAAGACGGCAGCATGAACAGATTACGATACCTGTCATAAGCATAAAAGGTGATTTAAATTTTGCCACACTAATCCACAATTTTCACTCTTTCGAGGGATGACTGTGCAAACGCAAAAATTCGATTCTCTGTCTGCTCATGCGATTTAAAGTAATTCGAAGTTGCAAACATTTGACATATTTACAAAATCAGCCACGCCTCACTCTTCAAACAATCGCGGCACTAAGAAATAGGACTTGTAGAAAATTACGTTGAGCGTAAGGTATGCAATTCCGAAAAACATTTCAAAAACAGCAGGGATGAAACGTCCCACTTCCGCAGATGAATTGCTATCAAAAGCAGTCGCTGGAACCATTACTCCAATCAGGGGGTGTAGCAGGCAGAAAACGATGAACAAAATCTGGGGAAGAAATGGCAGATTTTGCTTGATACAATACACCGCCGCAATTATCGATAAGCCGAGCCAGGTCAACTCCAGAATGCCGTATGCGCCAAAATAAGATCGGAAGA
>CAJCIF010000095.1 GCA_903970355.1 Actinomycetota bacterium | reverse complement strand
CGGTTTAGCCTATAGCACGCACTGTCCTGAACATTTGCTCAATGTGCCGGCCGGAAAGATGAGTGCTCTTCCTAAGGAGCCGGATCATTTCCTCAACTATGCTCAGAAAGTTGATAAGACAGTTACCACTGATACATATGTACCGAGAATCACTTTTGGTCGGTACATTCAATCAATATTGGCCAATCGTGTCGAACACACCAAAATCAGTTCATATAAACACGTAAGTGATGAAGTAATTGATCTCAGCAAAGCAAGTGGACAGAAAAAGATTCTGGTATCACTAAAGAGTGGTGAATCGTTATTGGCAGACTACGTCGTTCTAGCCACAGGCAACACACCATGCCATTCCCCGGTGAAACTAGGATTGGAATCATTGCCGGAAAGCGTCTACTTAGCTGATCCATGGCAGCTTGATGCTGGTTTTCCAAAACAGGATTCTGCAGTTTTATTGATCGGGACGGGACTGACAGCCGTTGATAAAGTAATCGAACTTCTTCGCAACCACCATACGGGCAAAATTTATGCAGTGTCTCGTCATGGTTATCTGCCATTCTCCCAACTTGATGGACCAATGGCACCGACAGTTAAGCTGGACAAAATACCTAAGCATCTGGTGAGTTCAATGCATGAGTTAAAGCGGTTAGCCGGAAGTTTACCAGATTGGCGATCGGCCGTTGACTCATGCCGGCCTGTAACACAAGCATGGTGGGCTGGACTTAGTTTGCAGGAGAAGTCAGCATTTTTCAAACACCTGCAATCCATTTGGGATGTGCATCGCCATCGCATGGCTTCTGAAATCGCTCACAAAATATATCAAGCGATGGAGCACAAACAATTAGAGATTCTAGCAGGCCGAATTATCTCTGCCGGTCTCGAAGATGGTGGCATTAAAGTAAGCGTGCGGAAACGGCACGATCATGCAGTAGCCACCATGCACGTAAGCAAGATAATCAATTGCACCGGCTTCAAAGTAGATTTCGAACGAACAAAGAGCGCTCTTCTAAAAACACTTGCCAAACAAGAATTGCTCCGCCCGCACGTGCTCAAATGCGGCATCGAATCGAATGAACTGGGGCAAGTGCTGGGCAAAGACGAATTCCTCTCACAACGCATTTTTGCCGTAGGGCCTATGCTGCGTCCCCAATACTTCGAAACAGTCGCCGTACCTGAATTACGCGAACATGCCGAAAATATGGCCAAGACAATTTTGTCTTGCCTGTCGGTTGCACCTGTATCGTAATTAAGTCGGGTTCCGTCTCGAATAGGAAACGGAATAAATAGCCGATCGTGCCAGAATCAATGGATCATCCGAAAGTTCGATGCCATCAATTAAGTGCACGGGATCAAAAATCAATTTCTTTTCTGATGATTTTGATTCTTCATCTATTGCGGTAATCGAAATTTTGCCAAGTTCGATCTTCGCTCGGCTGTCCGGCCACATCGATGTCGCATCATTAACATTGTCCGTTGCGTCCGCTACTTGCACAACCAATAGATACTCAACTGGTCCCTTTTTCAGTCTTTCAGCCAGTTCTTCAAACAAGAAATTCGGTCCCTTGGCCTCAGCTTCTTCTTTAGTTAATCGCTTATCGCCTGCATACGGAACTATTTGATAGCGGGCGTGTTTCATTTCTCCTGAAGCATTGAAAAATCGAAAAGCATTCACGCCGTAGAAAGTTTCGTTAGCAAAACTCTCTGGAGTCGGTTTTGGTGTCGATGCGAATAGGGCAGTAGCAGCATGTTCAGCGGCGAACGCTTCAACGGTATTTGATGCGAGCGCTTTTGCAAATCCCAAAAACTCTTCGGCACTCGCTACCGGAAATCCGTTATAAGAATGGCCGACTATATCGGTGTCACCAACTGCAGTATGGAATCGCACCGCGAAACCACGCGGACTAGCATTTGGATCAGCATCGGGCAGGTTTGGAATACCGGTGAAATCCGACAATCTCAACGTCAATGGAATTGATGCACCGGTGAAATGCGGAGCGCGACAAAATTTGAGCGCATCGGGCATAGCGACGAAGCTGCCTTTACAGACCACTCCTTTTGCATGAACTGACCTGTAACCAGCGTGCTTACCAAATATGGTTGCAAGCACGTCGATGATTTCCTCATAAATCTTCTGCTTATCCGCGGTGGTATGTGCTGCTGTCGTCATAGTTCGACTCCTGCGAAGTTAATCTGTAAAGCCGCACTCAAGGGCACGGTGCAGCCAGTTTACACGCTTGGCAATTTAAATCATTACCAAACGACAAGATTCATTTCCTCCGCCGAGCCGCTGCGGTAGGATCGTTTCGGCGAGCTAGAGGGCTTAGGAATATGATCGTCTTACTAGGAGCAACCGGTGTAACCGGGCTTTTGGCCACTGCGGAGTTGCGTAAACTCGACTGTGCAGTGCGTCTGGTCGGTAGAGACGCAGACAAATTGCAGAAACTACATGATGAGACTGGTTTTGAGACCCGAGTAGTAGATCTGGCCAGTTCAGAATCTATTGCCAACGCCATTGACGGAACGAAAGTAGTTATTAACTGCATCGGCCCGTTTTCCGATCATGGAGATGTAGTCGTACAAGAAGTTGTTAAAGCCAAAGCTCACTACATTGATACGACCGGCGAGCAAGTTTTCATTTCAGCGATTTTCCAAAAATATGGTGAAGCTGCAAAAGAAAACGGCATTGCTCTGGCTCCTGCCTGTGCATTTGAGTATGCTATTGCCGACACCGCAGCCACCCTCGCAACGCGCGGATTTCAAGACACTGACAGTATCGATCTTGTTTACAAGATGAAGGGCTCTGCCACCAGTGTTGGTACCAGGAAGAGCCTCTATAATCAACTGCGCGAAACCTGGTTCCGATTGAAGGACAGGAAATTGCAGAAAATCGATCCGATTGAAATTACACACATGACCCCGCTTGCTGATAAGAAGCGTTATCGTGTACTTGAGTTTCCCGGTGGGGAAGCGCTTTTGCTGCCGTTACATATTTCGGTACGCAACGTGCGCAGTTATATGGTGCTGCCAAGCAAATTGTTCAAAATCGACCTCAAGATTCCATCCGGCATCGTGCGTGGGTTTGCTTCTGCTCCAATAACCGGTGATTTTCTTGGACTGGCATTGACGAGCAAAGGCTCACCAACAAAGGAAGAAATTCAAACCAATTTCGGGACAGTGATCTGCAAAGCCTATAGTGGCGATTTGTCTCAAACGGTCGTTGCAGAAGTGAGAGACCCTTATGCACTCACAGCACTTATAGTTGCAAAAGTAGCGGAAACTCTAGAAAAGAACGGCACAAAAGCAACCGGTCCTTGTGCACCATCAATGATCGCAGGCGCGGATTATATTGTTGAAGTCACAAGCGAGTTGGCGAATTGGATTCGTGAACCAGCGCTCCAACTTCAGTGAGACACCTGCATTTCCATTAAGATGGCGCGTCCATCCGGGGTTTGGATTTCTGTGATTCTCTGGAATCCGACATTTTCCAGGCAGCGAATTGAACGGACGTTGTCCGGTGTGGGATCCGAAATTATTTTTGTGACCGCCGGATTGGCAGCAAGCATTCGCACAAACTCTTTGATCATTTCCGTCCCGAGTCCTTTTCCAAGGTACTCCGACGCTCCCATGAAAAAATCTATGCCCACCGCTCCGTCATCATGCTCGTTCTCCCACCAGCCATCGCCGCATTTCGTTGCCCAATAACTTTGTACAAATCCGATTGGGACATTACCTATATAAGGAATAAAGCGCTGGACGTTTTTGTCTTTACGGCTGAAATAGTGTCCTAGAACCTGGTCTATGGACACGGGGCCATCCCAAACCTGAGCAATACGCGGCTGGTTGAGCCACTGGTGCAGCAGATTCAGGTGAGAATTCTGCAGCTTTTTAAATTGAATTTTTGGCTCTTCCAATCTGGCATCCCCCTTACAACAAAAATTATGATGCATGCCAGTGTCGTCTGACCCACAAATTGTGAACATTTTTCGTGCCCTATCGCATTCTTGGGAGGCTATGCTATTATGGTCACTACAAAGTGTAATCAGGTAACTACAAATGGTAGATGAGCGAGTTAAAACCTCAAATATCAGCATCAGGCTCCCGGACGAGTACCGGAAGCGACTTCAGCTGCAAGCTGACAAGAGGGGAGTGAGCTTCAACGCTCATTTAGTGCGAATCTTGGAAATTCACCTGATGAATTCGGGCTTTGGTCCGACATCCATAACCTCAGCCAACACGGACAGACTTTTTGAAATCCGTTCAGAACTGGCGCACGACAATGTCGATGAAACCGTCTGGGCCTTTTTCGTAGAAGAGCCAAAATTCGAAAAAGAACGCGCTTACTACTTACTTGGACTTGGTCGCACGGTTATCCGAGACTGGAAAGTAAAGGACAAACCGACTGCCGCCAAAGAAGTCGGCTTAGCTTTATTGAGTTATTACAACAAGAAAGGATTGGAAATCGATCGATTGAGTTGGTCTCAATTCAGCGATGACGGTAGAAGAGTTTTACAGGCTTCGGAAGTACCAGACACTATGGAGGAGTTTTTGGCGAAGCTAATGGATCAAACCTGGAAGGATGAGTTTGTTGAACTCACTGAAAAAAGCCAGGACATAAGACGCGGAAGAAGCGAATCAGCTTTGTACCGTTGACGATAATTTTTGAGCGGCCGCCACTAACGCTACCGCAAATATAGCACCAACGTTGGACGCTAACTGCGCCCGAGGTTGAGCACAACTCGGGACACAGCAATGTGTTCGTATCTAATCACACGCCCATCGACGTGCAATGCACGCCGCTAGAAAAACACGTAGAGGTCCTTATGATCACATTCGCAATAATTTTCGCCATATCCTATATCTGGCACGCACTTGGTATTACCCTCGGTTACCATCGCCTGCTTTCTCATCGGAGCTTCAAAGCCAACAAGTTCCTGGAATACGTTCTTGTATTAGGTGGCTATCTGGCTTTCGAAGGTTCGCCAATCTGGTGGATCGCCATTCACCGCGCGCACCACAAGCATGTTGACACACCACAAGATCCGCATACGCCGCTCCTCGGTTGGTGGGAATCTTTATATGGTTGGATGATGAAAGATACGTATCCGAATCATATAGTTCCAGCCAAAAGCTGTCCGGATTTGATGCAAGATCCAATCTACAAGTTCCTCGAACAAGATGGTAATTGGAAGCGCAACCACGCTCTGGCTCTCGTCCTCAATCTGCTCTTTAGAGCAATCATCTGGGCCACCTTTGGCTGGATGCCGGCCCTCGCCAGTCTTTTTGCAGGCGTAATCGTTTTGCAAGTTCCGCTTTTGCTCAACTTTGTTTGCCACATTCCGAAATTGGGCTACAAAAACTATGAGTCTAATAATGATGGCGTCAATGTCTGGTGGGTAGGAATCCTCGCTTTGGGCGAAGGATGGCACAACAATCATCATGAATACCCTGGTGCCGCCCGTAATGGCTTCAAGTGGTTCGAGATCGATATGTCCTGGTACTTCCTGCTCCTTTTCCGATCATTAGGCTTGGCAAGCAATATCAACCCAGGACCGAAAGAGCTCTACACGAAGAAAGTGCAAATTCGCAAGGTACGCCGCCGTTATTCAAGACGACTAAGCCGCGCTGCGTAATCAACTCACACTAATGTGATTCATATGTAAGAGCATGGCATTAGTCATGCTCTTTTGTTTTGGACTTGCGGTGTAGAATAAACCATGATTTTGAGCGCAGGGGCATGCAAACAAAAGAAGCCGATCGGTTATTCGAGCAACAGCAAATTGATTCTTGCAAATCTCAAAGGGAAAGGAATCAATTAGGGCAATTTGCCACACCAACCGCGTTAGCAAAACAAATTACAGAATATGTGATATCACTGATGGATAGCCAATCGATCAGCTTTATCGATCCTGCTGTCGGCACAGGCTCATTCTATTCAGCCTTGTTAGATGCAACAAATGGCAGGCAGATTCAGAAAGCGGCCGGAATTGAAATCGATCTACAGATTGCAGATGTATGCAAAAGTCTTTGGTCAGACTCGGGCTTGTCGGTTACCAATTCAGATTTCACTTCGTTGTCTGCACCTGCTGAAAAAGATCGATTCAATCTCGTATTAACGAATCCCCCTTATGTTAGGCACCATTACTTAGACAATCAAACAAAAGTTCGACTCAAAGAATTGTCCAGTCAGTTTCTTGGATCAGATGTGAGTGGATTGGCAGGTTTGTATTGCTATTTCATGCTCCTCAGTCATAACTGGATGAAACAAGATGCTCTGGCAGCGTGGCTCATACCCTCAGAATTCATGGATGTAAACTATGGCATTGCACTCAAAAATTATCTGCTCGATAAGGTTGAGCTGATTCATATCCATCGCTATGATCCAACCGATCTTCAATTTGATGAAGCATTAGTTTCTTCAGCTGTTGTGATTTTCAAAAATCGAAAACCGCCTTCAACTCATTCCGCAAAGTTTTCATTTGGTGGCTCAATTAAATCCCCACAGAAAACGAGTCAAATCGGAATTGAAGAGCTCAAGTCCATTCGTAAATGGACACTTCCCGTGCGCATTCAACCTCAGTCCCATGAAACCACATGCTTAGCTGATTACTTTGAAATCCGGCGAGGCATTGCAACGGGTGCAAACGATTTTTTCATTATGCCCTTGAGCGCAGCCAAACATCTTGGTATCGAAAGAGAGTTTCTGAAACCAATTCTGCCCAGTCCCAGAAATCTCAAAAGCACGATCGTCAATTCCAGAGAAGACGGCTTTCCAGATCTAATCGATCCTTTAGTCCTTATCGATACGGACAAACCGGAAGAGTACATCGCAGATCGATGTCCGGCACTCCTCGAATATTTACAAACCGGCATTGCAAGCGGTCTACAAGAGAAGTATCTAATTTCAAAACGCAACACCTGGTACAAGCAAGAGAAACGTGCTCCAGCCCCGTTTCTTTGTACGTACATGGGCAGGTCTTTGGAAACGAAGCCTTTCCGATTTATTTGGAACAAATCAGAGGCGATAGTCGCTAACACTTATTTGA
>CAJCIF010000094.1 GCA_903970355.1 Actinomycetota bacterium | reverse complement strand
AAAGTTACAGCAGCGGCACCCATTGCACTTCCTAGTGTTTACTACTGGGGGCAAACCGATAAACCTGCCAAAGGCATAGTAATCGGACTGCATGGATTCGCCCTTCATGGCAAAGGTTTCGAAGATCTCGGCATGACCCTTGCGAATTCCGGCTATCGTTTCGCAGCTATGGACCTGCGCGGACATGGCAGTTCCTCTTTGGAAAAGGTCGATTACGACAGATGCGTTGTTGATCTTTGCGAACTACTCAAAAATGTTCACAACGAATCACCTGATTTACCGATATTTCTTCTTGGCGAAAGCATCGGCGGAGCAGTAATACTACGGGCGGTACCACAGAGCTCAGTGCCGATCAGCGGCATAATTTTATCCAGTCCCGGAATTAAACTTCGCCTCAGTCCTAAATTGGTTTTGAGCAACACTGTTTTTGTTTTGACACATCCTTTGAAGCGTCTAAACATCTCGCCATATCTTGAATCCTATGCCTTTAACGATGCAACGCATCAAAATGCCATCAAGCATGATTCCTTTGCCCGTCGAACATTCGGATTGAAGGAACTGATTAAGACCGGCAACTTCCTGACGAAAACGGGAATTTTCATGTCGAAAACGAAAGTTGATGCACCCATTCTCGTTGTCCAAGGTGGCAAGGATAGAATCGCTCAAGCATCATCAATCTCTTATCTGCAAAAGTATTCGCGTCCCTCACAAGTTACGGTCCGCTTCTTCCCAACAGACGGTCATATCATGCTTGGTTACACGCAGCCTTCGCCTCATGTCGTAGATGCGCTCAAGGGCTGGCTTGATGACCACGGAACGAACAGCACCATTTTGACAGACGCGGGCATCATCTACCAATCAAACCGACTATCAACAGCGATGCAGTCCTCACTGCATGAAATCGTGCAGGAAAACGGCGCGCTCGTTTCTGAATCGATGGGTGTAATGATCCGATAAAGAATCCGATAAGGGGTTCCGGTAAGGCTAGCTGCGCGCAGTAATGTTCGGTCTGTCAACAAAGTACTCGATATTATCTCGCACAAAAGTTTCAAAGCTGATCGGTTCTCGCTTGGCAAAAAACTGCACTGCATCTGATACCAAATCCGCTCCCCCTTCTCTCTGGCTCTGATAGAGTTCAATGAGAGCTGTTGTGAGCCAATAGGACATGCCGGCTTTGCTCATGGTGTTGGTTGCCATGTCATCTGAAATAGCAGCGTAGGTTACTTGAACTCCGAGGATGCGGGTGAAAAGTGCAGCTATGTCATCATTGGAAAGCGATTCCGGCCCTGTTACGTCAATAGACTCGCCATATTGTGGATCAGACGTCAAAAGAGCATGTGCCACCACCGCTACGTCGCGCGCATCAACCAGGCTTATTCGTGTGTCTGCAAGCGGTAAATAGAAAACGCGCTTCTTCTTAATGGTCTCGCCGCAAAACTTGGAATAGTTTTGGTAAAAGGAATTTGGCTTCACAAAAGTGTAGTTGATTCCGGAATTTTCGATTTGTTCTTCTGTTGCTCTATGCAATTCAGAAATTTTTGTTTTGTGCGTCTCTGAAAAAATGCCGGACATTTTTACAATGTATTCAACACCGGCTTTCTTTGCACAATCCACTGCAACGGCAGTGAGGTCAATCATGTTTGATACCAGCGGTAATATCAGGCAGACTTTCTTGCAACCGGCAAATGCAAAGGCAAGCGAACTGGGTTTGACCATGTCCGCTTCAATTACTTCAACTCCTGGTAAATTTCCCAGCTTTCTGGAAGCACCTGGTCTAATGACGGCCCGCACTTCCATGCCGTTTTCCGAAAACAGTTTGACAAGCTGGCTTCCAACGGTACCATTCGCTCCAGTTACTAGAATTTCGCCTGCCATGGATTGATTGAAAACTTCTCCTGACTATTGAGCGTATAAGAAAGCATAATTATACGACCTTGGCCAGGACTAGTTGCCGGCTGTATTAAGGCGCTCGATCGCCTGCTTTGCAAGTTTCAATTCCGCTTCCGGCGGTTTAGTCATGACATAGCGATTCAAATGTTCCAGCGCTTCATCTTTTCTGTCCAGTTTCGTGAGTACAAGCCCTAACTGGTAATGAGCAATGCTCAGACGCGGCTCAATCAAGAGCGCCTTCGAAAACTGTTTGACTGATTCTTCTAATTTGGGTGTCTTTTCAGAATGTGAAAGAACCAGACCGCGATCATAATGGCAATCGGCACTGTCACCGCGTTTATTGCTCGTCCATTCTTTTGTAAGTTTGTCTGCCTTTTCCAATTCATCAAGCTCTATGAGGAGAGAAGTGATCTTGTTGTAGAGGGGGGCTGGATTGTCGTTCTTCGGAGAGAGATCTAAAGACCGCTCGTATTGCAGCTCGGCACCGCGCAGATCCTGATTCTTTTCCAAATAATTGCCTAGATGAAGATGCGCATTGACGCTTTCCGGTTCGTATTCAATAGCCTGGCGGCCGCGCTTGATCGCCTCATCAAGATCGCCTCTCTTTTCCTCTACATCTCCGAGTTTGATAAGAATCTTGGCGTTACCCGGATTATAAAGATTGGCTTCCACATAGTGTTTCTTTGCGTTTTGATAGTCACCGGCATTTGCTTCAGCATCTCCTTGCTGGCAAAGGCGCTGAGCTCTGGCGTCATCACGAGGTACAAATTGTGCTCTGGCACTTCCGCAATTTAGCCATCCCGCCAGGAAGACTGCAGCGAAAACGCTAGCAAAATATTTAAAACAAGAAGGCGACTTAGAGAAAACCAGCATGTTGATTAAGCTATCTCGTACAATCTCATTCTAATCTCTCCTCTCCTTGTTGTTATGGATTCCGCTTTATCTTTTGAAATTGAAGCAGTGTGCCCATGGTCAGGGGCGCGTGCCGCTATTCTCCGTACACCGCACGGGGTTATAGAAACACCTGTATTCATGCCGGTTGGAACCAACGGCACCCTGAAAGCCCTTACCTTCGACCAGGTTGAACGTACTGGCGCTGAGATCGTTCTTGCCAATTCTTACCATTTGTATTTAAGACCGGGCTCGGATTTGGTGGCACGAGCAGGCGGCATCCATTCCTTTATAGGATGGCCAAAACCTGTTCTTACAGACTCAGGTGGTTTCCAGGTTTTTAGTTTGACGGCTCTTCGAAAAATAACGGAAGAGGGCGTCTTCTTTAAAGATCATCGCACGGGCAGAGGACACTTTATCGGACCAAAAGAGTCCATGAAGATTCAAAATGAGATCGGCGCCGATATCATCATGGCATTTGACGATTGTGTCAAAAACCCGGCCACTTATGACCAGGCGAAAGCAGCCATGGATCGAACACATCGCTGGTTAGAGACTTGCGTTGAAAATCACAAAAACACTTCTGTCCAATCGCTTTTCGGCATTGTGCAGGGAAGCATATATAAGGATTTGCGAACGACATCCGCGCAGACAGTTACCGCAATTGATTTACCTGGTTATGCCGTTGGCGGTGTGGCTGTTGGTGAGGCACGGCCCGCAGTGGAAGAAGTTGTGATGTACACAACACCGCTCCTGCCCGCTCATAAGCCCCGTTATCTCATGGGTATCGGCACACCATGGGATATTGCTTATGCCATCAGATGTGGTATCGACATGTTTGATTGCGTCTCGCCCACTCGTTTAGCCCGACATGGTTCGGTATTCAGCAGCGAAGGCAGGCTCTCCCTGCGCTTGAGCAAATGCATAAATGACTTTAGCCCAATTGATCCGGATTGCGATTGCTATACCTGCAAAAACCATAGCCGCGCCTATCTCGCTCATCTGGTGCGTTCTAAAGAGACAGCCGGTGGCACATTGCTGTCGATTCACAACGTCACCTACCTCCTTAGACAGGCCAAGCTCGCGCGCCAGGCAATCATTGCTGGAAAATTCAAAGAGTATTTTGAAACAATCGAACGCGCTCATAATGCTGAAGAAACAACAGCATCGGAATTAATAGACTTGCCCGGTTAGGCTATTCCTGAACTTCTCGCACTTCCTGAGCATCAACCGTTTCAGCTTGTCCTTCTTTGTTGAATTCAAGAAGGGCAGGCTCTTTAACTGTGAGCTTGGTCGGACTCATTCCGAGTGAACCTTTAAGAGCAAGAAGCTCGGCATCCAGATCTGATTTGCCTTCGAAACTCTTGAATTGCTTATCGAGACTGTCGCCGCTGAGATCTTGCAAGGCAAGGGCCTTTGCTTCTCTTTCCTGCACTTTCGTTTCCATTTTATCGATAACGGAAAGCGCACCATTTGCCGTTGTCTTGGCCAATATTTCGCTGGCTTTGACGTTTGCTTGGGCAGCCTTATCTCTAGCAATAAGCACTTGTTTCTTCGTGTAAGCCTTTTGAACTTCGGCTTCGAGATCCGTCAAACTTTGTCTAAGTTTGGTTGTCGATTCTTTTTGCGATTTGAGTTGCGTTTCTAATTCTGTTGCAGCTTGAGAGTACTGCTGTTTGCGTTGCAAGGCTTGCTTTGCCAGGTCATCGTTGCCTTGCTGCACCGCCATAGCCGCCCGGTTATGCCAGGTTTCCGTCTGATCGCGGTTTTTCTGCAGCTGCTGCTCGAGTTGCTTTTCGGTGGCTATTGCTTGTGCAACCGCTTGCCTGACTTGAATAAGGTTAGACTGAAGATCGTTATACGTTTGCTCCAACATGAGCTGGGGATCTTCCATTTTGCCCATCATGCCGTTGAACAACGCTTTGATTAGATTGAAGAAGCGGTCAAACATTTGAGAATCGACTCCTTGCTGGTTAAATTAGTTTAGCAAGACCTACCTAACCTTATGCCACATTTTCAAACTTATCCGTCTTTACTAGTAAATCCAAGGCATCCCGGTCCAAAGGGTATAAATCTTTGCACCTCGGGCACGATACACCTCTTGGTTATGCCGTGAAAGAAGAAAGAGAAAATAAAAACGCAATGGTGGTCGTCGGGGACGGCGTTTTAGGCGCGGCGGTTCTTGTCATTCTTG
>CAJCIF010000093.1 GCA_903970355.1 Actinomycetota bacterium | reverse complement strand
CGCCAATATCTTCATCGCCTTTCGCTTCTCCCCATGGAATTGAAAGCGATGCAATGAGGGCACCGGGATTTATCTTGTCTTCGTGGGCGAGCAAAATTTTGTAGCTGGCAGCACATAATCTGCCACCATCTAAGGAGACTTTATCAATGCCGATTTTTCCTTTTTGAGAGCGGCGCCATTGCTCCGTAAACTTTTCCTTTTGATCGGCAAAGGGAGTGTCGAGTGATTGCAGCAGTGTTGCAACGGCGCTGTGGGCGCCAAAACCAAATGCTAAACCAAGAGTGAATTCACGCTTTTCGGCAATCGAAATCTCTCCTGTCAATGCAACATTGCCATTGAAAGCACAGTCAAATTCCCAATCCATTTTGTAGTTGTCTGCGATGTCTGTCCAACCATCACTTTGTCCAACAAAACCTGTGGATAATTTTGAGTAAGGTGTTGTTGCTCCTAATGCCAGCCAGGTATTGCCCTTCCAGGCTGTCAAAATTTTCCTGCCTGCTACTTCCGCGACCTGACCATTGTTTTTGTTGCCACCAACTTTTAAATGTGGGGCACACAAAACATAAACTTTCAATTTGGAAAGAAAGCTCTCATCACCTTCGAATGTAATGTTTTGAAGGACACAAGATAGATGAGGATCTGTAATAACCTCTTTGATTATTGTGTAACGACCTTTGGGATCTTTGTTCGTTATCCGGAAGCCAAGGCAATCGCCAAGGTTTTCTGTAGTGGCGATCAGATCTCGTTTTTCTTCTTGAAAGAAGGTTGATCCATCCGTAATCAAAAGCTGCAAATCACGAATTTGGGGTTGATCGACGGTCGGGAAATAGACTTCAGTTAAAATGCCGCGCCAGAGCGTAAACCATACCCTGCTTGCCGTAGAGTACGCTGTTCCGACACCTTCTTTGGCCGCGGATGTCCAGCGCGGTTGGATGCCAGGTCCGCCGAAGGCGTGGCTGTCGCTAAGTAACTTAGGCATTTTTATTGACCGCTATTTGATCGGTTGAGAAGTTTCTCGTACCGTGCTCTTATTGCCTTTCATTTCTTCCCAAACGGCATGCCACTTGCCTTCCGCAATTGCAACTTGAGGGTATTTCGAGATTCCTTCAGTGTTTGAGATATCAGCCGCTTTCGCGAAATTAGCGCCACCATCTGTGGAATAAGTAGCGAAAATATCGGGATTGGTCATGCCGCTTGATGTGTCAGACCAGACAATTGCTATGTGTCCATTGCCGCGAGCAGCGATAGCCGGTTCACTCGAAATGCCCTCTGTTTTGGATACATTCGTCGCCTTGCCGGCATGACCTTCGCTGTCGATAACAGCAAAGAAAATATCAGGGACGTTTTCTTTTTCTGAAGTATCCGCCCAGGCTAAGTACGTTTTGCCGCCTTCATCGGAAGCTATGCTGGGGTCGGATGAAACACCAGGCGTGTTGCTGATATCAGTAGCCTTCGACCAGGCATTGCCCTTTTTCTCAACATAATAGATATCCGGTTTTTCAGCGCCAGAGCTGGTGTCAGTCCAAGCCACATGAATAACGCCATCTTTATCTACGTTTATTACGGCGTCTCCAGAATATCCTTTAGTCTGACTTATGTTGTCCGCCGGCAGAAGGGGATCCTTGCCCCAAGTTGCGCCACCATCCTTTGAAAACGAATAATAGATATCGCGATTCTTTTCACCAGTGCTGGTATCACTCCAAACAACGTGAAGCGTGCCATCGGGACCTACAGCAAGTGAAGGTTCTCTTGAGTCCCCAGGAGTATTGGAGATATCTTTCGGAGCGGACCATGTTTTTGCGTGATCGGTACTTTTTGAGAAATAAATATCAGGATTGCTGTCACCTTCAGACCAAACGACATCTATTGTGCCGTTCTTCTCAACAATCGCGCTTTGATGTGAGCAATCTGCTTGCCTTACTTTCTGGGGCGGAAGCCATGAACTGCCGTCATCCTTGCTGCCGGAATAAAAGATTGATGAACCGTTTGAACCAGAGAGGAACGTTGTATGCAGTTCCTTGCCTTCCGAGCAGATTGTCGCCGCTATCCCCTCGGCAACGTTGTGGATTGAATCAGACGATGATTTTGCTGCGAGAACGGCGCCCGTCGATAGAACGAGCCCACCGACGAAGGTTGCAACAATCAACTTTTTCCTCATTGAATCTTTCCTCTTACCGAACTGTACCTACCGGACAAACTGCCCTATCAGAACGTAGAGTATACCGTGCTGAAACAGCGAATAATTTAAACGGACACCAATCATGTCAAGCGAAACGTTAAAATGAAGTCTTGCACGAAGCTGCTTTTTGCTTGATAAGTTTCAGAAAGGGATGGTGGCTGTTGAAACTTTTGGATGCGATTTGACTTGCTCTTCTGAAATATTTTTTGGATGAATCGATCTGCTCTGTGTCGTGCAAAAAAATCGCATACTCCATGCAAGGAGAAAAGAATTCTGGATCCTCGGGTGGATAATGTTTCTCGAATAGTGGCATTATGGCGTTCATTACGGTGCTAGAAGCAGTCAATTTGCCTTGGGCTCTGAGATTGGTGGCCAGGTAAAGTATCAGCCTGGCTGGTGAGATGAATTGCAAATTACCCGGCACCAGTTTCCTGGTGACAAGAATGGCAAATTTTACCGTCTGTTCATCGTCTAGTTGGTCGTCTTCTTTTGGCATACCAATCGTAGAATCATTTTCGTACTGCTCTTTCAAAACAAGGATAAGTGACCGCTTTAGAAAAACCTCTGCGCCACCATAATCACCGGCCAGATAGCGGCAGATTCCCATGCTCTTCCACATCACAGAGGCGTATTTCGCGTGCATTATGTCTTGCCCACTGGCTCCCTGGGTTTGACTGAGCCTTGCATTCTTCTCGTACAGTTTTTCAGCTTTAGCATAGTCGCCATTTATTCTTGCGAGATCTGCCCTCATCGCAATGGAAACCTCATGGAAATTTCGTATTGGTCCAAGCCGAAATACTCCCATTAAAAAGCCTGCCAAATGGTAAAGATATTCGGCTGCTCTATACATCCCCCGGTCCGAGACAGACATGGCAACTTGCAAGACAAAGGAACCCATCGCGAGCATAAGCGTTGGCAAAGCAAATAGACCAAGAAGAAATGCGAAGGCTGGTTTTTGATAAAAGCACGCTGCTGCGCTCAACTGTAGGCCAGCGACGAAGAGCGGCAAAAAGAAAAAGAACTTCCAGAAAAAGATCCGAGCTGTCTTCGCATCTCTCGGAAGCAAATCGACTGTGCGAACTTCAGACATAATGGGAATCAACCGCTCTTGAGGAACAAGTTCATATTAGAGCTGCCGATCGCAATGACTATGGTATTGAAGTTGCCCTCAAAGGCGCAGTGCCGGTTGTCTTGGGCATCCGCTCGTGTGCCGATGCTTAATGCGTCTTTAATGATTGTGGTCGTATTGGATACATTCGCGAGCACACTTTAGCAACTCGGTAACAACTAGCTGCTCGAATGCCAGGATGTCTTGATGCAGCCTTTACAACGCAGCGATGTTTCCAATATTCTTTTTGCATGAATATAGATAACTCTAAATTAGTATCAGCGGTTGAGAATCTGTCGTTTGCGAAACTGCCGGATGAAGATACTCGCTTCCTGGAACAAATTCAGCAACTGCAAAAACACTTTCTCGATCCTCCCGATACGCTTTTGCTCATGCATGGCATTCGCTTTGCACTTCGGTTTTGTCGACTTTCAAATCTGCCACCACGATTAATGGATTTAGGATGCGGAATGTCCTTTCCGGCATCTATCGCTCTTTTAGAAAAACTGGCTGATGCTGCTTTGGGAATCGAGATCAATTGTGATGCAGTTGATGCTGGTAAACAGTTTGCGATCGAAAGCGGCATCTATCAAGACTCGAATACCTATCAAATTATCAACGCGGATCTTCACAACAAGAGTTCTGTTGATGCTGCGATTGCTTTTAACCCTTCCGTCATAGCCGGCAACTTGCCCTATATGCCGGAAGACGAAGAAGTAGTTGATAAAACTCGAGATGCGCTCGATGGTGGTACTTCTTTCATTAAATTGCAAATTGAATATGCTCAGAAAACCAACGCTTCCTTTATAACTACCAATTTCTCATCCCTAACCACACCGAATATTTTGTTTCCACTACTGGAAGCAAGTGGCTATGTGCCACTCAAGCTCTTCGTAATGACGCAACCATTCGGACCACGAACTTCCCTCTTGTTGGAACACGGAGTGTTCGAAAGAAGCGGAGGTTTGTTTTACGCCGGTGATAAAGAGCCGCAGCAACTCATGTGCAATCTTGTGCTTGGAAAAAGCAGCAGGGTGGCCCCCAAGTTCTCCTTTGATCAATTGAGAAAAGGTATCCGATTATTTGCGACTTCTGGCACAATATCCATCCAATGAATGGCTGAGTTTGCCCCAAGTTTGCCATATTGATTTATTAGTATCTTGGCAAGCCGAAAACTCCTGGAGGGGCTGTCATGGTCGAATTCGGACATGAAATCAAAAATGCTTTTGTCCAAGACCAACATGGTAATGATTGGGTAGCGGACCAAGCACGACATGCATACGCGCCAGGTGTGATTCCTGTTTTAGACAATGGATCAAGAGTATCAGTTGGCGGAAATGGTGACGAGCTAAGAATTGAGCTCACTCCGGGGCTGTTGGCACAAATTCCGGCGGCCTTAAGGCGCGGACTCAATCCCGGTGAAACACTCATAATTCCACTTGCGCCACCACCACCTAAAGAATAAGCGATTCAATCAAGAGTGGTGCCTAAGTTGCTTCAATTACAAGTTGAGGAATAGGAAGTAGCCGTGTCTATTCATATAGCCCCATCGTTCTTCTTCGGGATAATAGAATGCGTTGTACATATAGACCACGTTCACAACTCTAGCGTCCATGTAACCAGTATATGGATCTCTCACACTCACATGGCGTGGTTCTAAAACTTCAACAGAAATGGGACCGGTATAGTCGTAAGGCGGTCCGGACTCGGCATAACCCATAAGTCCAGGTTGGCGCCAAACTCCATAAGCCGGGATATAGATCCATGGTGTCGGAATATAGTCGGCCGCGCAAACAAATCCTTCCGGCGGCGGTCCATAGTACGGATGCCATCCCCATCTTAGCCAATCCAGACCACAGTTCATATTGTTGCCGAAGACAAAACTGTTAGCGAAAACCCAGTTTGGTTCAGGATGATACCAATATGGATAATCATTAGGAGGCAACTGGTTTACAAAGGTGTTAGCACGATTGATCTCATAGGCTTGATTATTCCAATTGCCGCGATAGTTGTTGAAGTAATTATTGATCGAGGCATTTCGGATCGCGTTGATGTTTGTAGGGCCCTGATTCAATGGGAAAGCCATCAAGTGTGCTTGTAAATTCTGTTGGACTTGTTGCGCATGTTCTTGTTGTTGAGCGTTAGCTCCCTCTGCCAAAACAGGCATAGAGAGTGCTTTGTTCAATGGAACTGATTGGCCAGGTAGCGCTCTGGGTGTGAATGGTCTGATGCCTGCAGCTGTTTCAACTGCGCGATTTTTTCCACCAAAGCCAGCGCCTGCACCACCTACGGTGCTAATGCGAGCTTGTTCTTTTCCGGCTTCTGCTGCTGCTCTTACCTGATTTTCTTGTGCTTTAGCCGCTTCTCGCTGGGCATTTTCTTGAGCTTTCGCCGCTTCTCGCTGGGTGTTTTCTTGAACGCGTTGTTGATTCCGAACCTGGTCTTCCTGCATCTTAGCTTGTTGCTGTTGCGCGCGTTCTTGAGCCTTCATGGCTTCCTGTTGTTGCGATTTCACAGCGGCCATTTGAGCATTACGCGCGCTCTCTTCTTGTGCTTTGAGAGCTTGCTCCTGATTTCTTCGCGTTTCTTCTAGTACCTTGGCTTGATTTTCTTGAGCTCGACGGGCTTGGTCTTGCTGCGCTTTGAATTCCTCTTCCTGGGCTTTTCGAGCTGCTTGTTGCTGTGCCTCGGCTTGTGCTTGATTAGGGGGCGGCTGTCCCTTTGCAAGTGCGGAAAGCGGTGCCAGAACGCTAACCAACAAAATGATCCAACTTGACGACCTCGAAACACTTTTCATCGTTAGTTCTCCCTAGAGAGGGTAAAGACTAGCATTATTAGGTAAAGGTGCCCGCCAAATTGTTTTAGACACTAATCTTGAGTAATCGGGTGAGCTCTTTATCGAAGGCGGAAGCGAATGCTTGTTTTTCTTTGTTACTGAAAGGTTTAGGCCCGCCTGTTATCTCACCTCGATCTCTTGATTCTTGCAAAAGATTTCGCATTGCGACTCGATCACCGATATTGTCTTCGGTAAATTTCTTGCCGTGTGGATCGATAACGACAATGCCTACCGGAACAAGTTGGTGGGCTAATAGAGTGTCTTGAGTTATGACGAGGTCAAATTTTTGAGAATGCTCTACGATGTACTTGTCAGCCACATCGGGACCAAGATCTACTTTCACAACAGAAAGATGTTTTGATGTTGGCAGGTTCAATTGTTTATTTGCAACAAAAATAGCTTCGACTGCGCGTCGACTTGCTGCAGCCATAATTATGTCTTTAACGGCAACCGGGCAAGCATCAGCATCGACCCAAATTTTCATGATTAATGAATATGGAAGTTCGCCTTCTTGCGATATTCATTCATCGCATCCCAGGCTAGAACTTCAGGTTTTTCGGAAATTAGTTGATTCCAGGTTGTATGTGGGCGGTTGCTTTCTACTTCCACCATGGTGATGCAATCTGGTACTGGGCAAACGGCTGAACAAAGTGCACAGCCAACGCAGTCATTTTCGCGCACTACCGGCAGTGGCCTTTCCATCGGATTGCCATTCAGTTTCATGGTGGTGAGGTCTATGCATTGATGAGCTGCATCGTTGCACGCTATGAAGCAAAGATTGCACTGAATGCACTTGTTATGGTCGATGCGAGCCACGCTCTGGAAGCCGAGATCCAGATCACCAAAGCTTGAAACTTTAGGCAAAGATTTGCCAATGAAATCCTCAATGGTTTTGAATCCGCGTTCATCCATCCAATTCGACATGCCGTCGATCAGGTCCTCAATAATGCGAAAACCATAATGCATAACGGCAGTGCATATTTGAACGCTTGTTGCTCCAAGAAGCATAAACTCAACTGCATCTTGCCATGTTTCTATGCCACCAATTCCGGAAATGGGTACTGTTCGTTTCCGCACTTCCTCATCCAAAGCAATGGCGCTCAGCATGTGCAATGCAATTGGCTTTACGGCTGGGCCGGCGTAGCCACCGTGACTTCCTTTGCCACCCACACTCGGTTTTATATCGAATGTATTGAGATCTACTCCCATGATGCTGTTGAGAGTGTTAATGAGAGACAAAGCTGGAGCACCGCCTTTTACTGCTGCTCGTGCCGGCAGAGTAATATCGGTAATGTTGGGAGTGAGTTTCACAATTACCGGTTTGGTGGCAACACTCACGGCCCACTCCGTAACCATGCAAGTATAGTCCGGCACTTGTCCCATCGCTGAACCCATGCCACGTTCCGACATACCGTGCGGGCAACCGAAATTTAGTTCGAATCCATCTATACCGGTATCTTCTGTTCGCTTGATAATTTCTTGCCAGGCTTCTTTGGTCGATTCCACCATGATGGATGCAATCACAGCATGATTGGGGAAGTTGCGTTTTACTTCCTTCATCTCTTTGAGATTTACTTCAACAGGTCTATCGCTTATGAGCTCGACGTTGTTGAGGCCAATTATTTTGGTGCCTTTGTAATCGATAGTGGCATAGCGATTCGAAACATTGAGAACGGGCGCGCCTATTGTTTTCCAGACAGCTCCTCCCCATCCTTGCTCAAAAGCTTTCTGCACTTGATAGCCAGAATTACTTGGCGGAGCAGAAGCCAACCAAAACGGATTTGGTGAACGGATACCGCAAAAGTTTGTTTTCAAATCGGCCATTATCGTGTCCCTGGTGGCTGAGTCTTCTTGCCGTTAGTTTTTGATGGAAGCAACATTTTGGCAATGGATGCTGCTGCAATTTTGCCATCTTGCACCGCTACCACCGTCAAAGCTTCCCCTTTATGGCGAATGCAATCGCCAGCGGCAAAAATTTTCGGATTACTTGTACCGTTAGTTTTCGGATCGACAACTATGTAACCGTTTTGTTCTTGCACGCCGAATTTTTTAAGTTCGGAAAGCAAGTCGTATGGTTTCTCCTGCCCGATCGCTTTAATGACCATATCGCACGGAATATCAAAGAGAGAATCGGCAATAACTCGTGGCGTTCTTCTGCCGCTTAGATCCGGTGGCCCGAGTTCAACCCTGGCACATTTCAACTTCTCAACTTTGTCCTTGCCTTCTACTTCCACGGGGTTAGTCAAAAATTGGATGCGCACTCCTTCCTTGAGTGCAAACTCGCATTCAAATTCATAAGCGGGCATCTCGAATTGGGAGCGCCTGTACACAATTGTCACATCCGGTGCACCAAGGCGTCTTGCAATGGTGGCGCAATCTATCGCTGTATTTCCTCCTCCAATCACGACGACTTTAGAACCACACTTGATTGTCTTTAGGTCTTTTACTTTCGTTTGCTCGATAAATTCAAGCCCGTCGAAAACACCCTCTTTGTCTTCACCTGCTATGGAAAGATTCGGGACTTTACCAAGTCCGATTGAAATCAATACCGCATCATAATCTTCAACGAGATCGCTGAGCAGCAAATCTTTGCCGATTTCAACGCCATTGCGCATATCGACGCCTAGCTCTTCTATCATTTGTACTTCTTTAAGGCTGATTTCAACCGGTTCGCGAAAAACGACAATACCGTATGTATCAAGTCCGCCTGAAAGTGGTCTCTTTTCGAAACAGATTACTTCAAAACCTAATTTAGCCAACTCGCCTGCGCAAGAAAGTCCTGCCGGCCCTGCGCCGACTATGGCAACGCGTAAACCATTCGGATTGCCTCTTTGGAAAAAATTCAATTTGTTCTTGTCTGCAAAATCCATTGCATGGCGCTGCAATCTGCCAATATTGATTGGTTTGTGATCCTCATTCAGAACACAAGCCCCTTCGCATAATTCTTGAACTGGGCAAACACGTGAGCAAGTGGCTCCAAGCAAGTTTGATTCGAGAATCGTTTTTGCTGATCCTTTGACATTGCCGCTTGATATTTTGCGAATAAAAGTAGGAATATCTATATGCGTAGGACACGCCACTATGCATGGTGCATCATAACAATAGAGGCAACGATTGGATTCAAGCAACGCTTCGCGATCGTTGAAAGGCAGGTTGAGTTCCTTGAAGCGCCCTTCAATGGATGACTCGTCGGCTTGTTGCCTGGTGGTTTTTTCCGGTTTCATTTTTACAGTTCGATTTTTACAGTTCGACTAGGGATTCGTAAGTTTCAGGTCTGCGGTCTCTATAAAATTGCCAGGTATGCCGTACGGCTTTAATTTCATCCAAATCGAGATCGGTTATGAGCAATTCTTCTTTGTCGCGCGAAGCTTGCGCAATTATTTGACCGCGTGGATCGCAGAAATAGCTGGAGCCGTAGAATTCTCCAATATTCCAGGGAGCTTCCGTGCCGACTCTGTTGATTGCTCCGACGAAATAGCCATTTGCGGCAGCGTGGGCTGGTTGCTCCAACTTCCATAAATATTCTGAGAGACCAGCAACGGTTGCGGAAGGATTGAATACAATTTCAGCACCGTTTAAGCCGAGAGCACGGGCACCTTCTGGGAAGTGGCGATCATAACATATGTATACGCCTATGGTGGCATATTTGGTGCGAAAGGTAGGATAACCGAGATTGCCGGGTTTGAAGTAGAACTTTTCCCAGAAGCCTGGAGCTACATGCGGTATATGCGACTTGCGATATTTACCGAGATAAGTGCCATCCGCATCTATTACGGCAGCAGTGTTGTAGTAGACGCCAACCTGCTCTTTCTCATAGATGGGCACCACTATTACCATATTGTTGGCGCGTGCCGCCTTTTGCATTTCCTGTACGGTTGGACCATTCGGTATTTCTTCCGCTGACTCATACCAATTGGGATTTTGCTCAGCGCAAAAATACGGACCGGTAAAGATCTCTTGAAAGCAAATGATTTGCACTTTTTGCTCACCTGCTTTCTTTACATAGTCCAGATGTTTATCCATCTGAGACTTTCTGATTTTTTCCAGCAAGGCAGGAGTGACGTCACCGTTCTTAGTGGCAATGTCGTTCTTTGTCTGCACAAGGCCGCAACGAACTTTATTAGCCATCTATCTATTCCTCCCGTCCCGCAGCGAAGTAGTTTCAGTGTACCGGTGTCCCAATAACCGATTCGATCGATGTCTTGAGCACCTTCAACAAAGTATTGGCGTTCTCTGTTGTTATGTTCATGGGCGGTTGGATACGGATAACGTTTCCATATAGGCCGCCTTTGCCGCAGATGACGCCCTCATCTTTCATTTTCTCAACAATGCGCGCCGTTTCTTTAGCAAGAGGCGTTTTGTTCTCTCCGACGATTTCTACACCAATCATAAGACCTTTGCCGCGCACATCTCCCATTGCCGGTTGGGATTTTTGCATGTCTTTTAGGCCTTCCATTATGTACGTACCGACTTTGAGTGCATTTGCCATCAAGTCTTCTTCTTCAATTACATCAAGCACGGCCAAAGCTGTACGGCAAGAAATGGGATTACCGCCGAAAGTATTGATGTGCTGTTTTTGTGCGGCTTCTGCAATTTTTGGCGTCGTAATGACGGCCCCAATTGGAATACCGTTGGCAAGCCCTTTCGCCATCGTCATGAAGTCCGGAATGACATTCCAATTTGAGATGCCGAACCAATGTTTGCCGGTTCGGCCAACGCCGGTTTGCACTTCATCTGAAATGAAGAGAACTCCGTAATTGTCTAGAATGCGCTTTACCTCTGGGAAGTAATCATCCGGCGGCGTAATGATGCCTCCTACTCCTTGAATAGGCTCAGCGATCATCACTGCTGGTTTGCCGTTCGTTTGTGTTTGGATAACGCGTTCAACATCTTTTGCGCATTCCAGTCCGCAGCTGCCCGGCGTTTTCTTGAAGGGGCAGCGATAGCAGTAGGCATTGGCGGCGTAGACAATTCCCGAAGCCGGCACATTTTCCGCTCTCCAATTGTGATTGGCGGTAAGTGTGGCAGCCAAATGCGATTCACCATGGTAAGCATGCTCAAGTGCAATTACTTGGAATCTCTCGCTCGAAAGACGGGCCAAGCGGATGGCAAACTCATTGGCTTCGGTACCGGAATTCGTGATCATCGACTTGGAGAGATTGCCAGGCGTTATTTGACTCAGCTTCTCGGCGAGGGTGACCATTGGCTCGGTCATGAAGGCAGTAGAAGTGTGCTGCAACGTTTGAACTTGTTCGACGGTTGCTGCCGTAACCTTTGGATGGCAGTGCCCGACACTCACCGTGCAGATGCCGGCGAACATATCTAAGTATTCACGTCCCTTTTCGTCGTATAGAAAAACACCGCTTCCTTTGACAAACAGAGGCGGATCGGCAAAGAGTTGTTTCACTCCAGGCACAACGAACTGCTCACGTTTACGGTGGATTTCGTCTCGATTAAGTGAAACGTTCATATGAACCTCCAGGAATGAAGGCGAGCTAGATCTCGTCGCTGCGGGGAAAGACGCGATACTAAAATGGTACTAAGCTGGCGACAGCGTGGTCAATACTTCTTCATTAACGCTAGCTAACTATTTGACAAGCGAAGTGCCGCAATGTGCCATCACGTGTAGTACCACTCTCAATTCTAACTGGTTTTGAAGAGCGAAGGGCCTTGGCCTCCAAGAAAACGAAACAAAGTCG
>CAJCIF010000092.1 GCA_903970355.1 Actinomycetota bacterium | reverse complement strand
CTTTTGCGGCGCGCAAAACCTTTGGCAATTGCTTGTAGATAAGTGGCTCACCGCCTGTGAAATCAACCACTTTTACACCCAGGCGTTTCAAAGCGGCGAGGTTTTCAATGATTATTTCCGGAGAAGTTTCTTTGATGGGAATGTTTTCCGGCTTGACCGGAATATCGCAGTATACGCAGCGAGAGTTACATTTATAGGTCAGGTAGTAGTTCGCTAGTAGTGGCGGCACGCGATTCTCCTTCATTTTCACAGCAACTGCTGCGTACTTTCTCTTGTAGAGCCTAATGTACGACAGTGCGAGCTGCAAGAGTGCCAAGTTGAACTTATATTAGCTGTTCAGGTATTAGTGAAAACGAATGTGAAAGTATGCTAGCTTTTGCTCCATAGAAGCAACGCAAGCAACTGACCAGGATTAATGGCACCTAACATGCGTCACCCCCGTTTATTGAATAAGAGCAACGCAGTTCTTCTTATCATCGACGTGCAGGAAAGTTTTCGCAAAGCTATTCCGGAATTTGCCAATCTCACGCGCGACATTTCCATTCTTGTTGAAGCCAGCAAAATATTGAAAATGCCGGTTCTGGTTACAGAACAGTATCCGGATGGGCTTGGACGCACAGTTGCTGAAATTGAGGCCTGTTTGGGGCCGCATCAAAAATTTGAAAAAACAACTTTCAGCTGTTGCCAGCGCGAAGATTTTCGTGCCGCTCTAGAAGCCACCAACAGAAAACAGGTCTTGGTAACCGGTATTGAAGCACATGTTTGTGTCAATCAAACCGTACACGATTTATTGAGCATGGACTTCTCACCTCATCTGGTTATCGAAGCTTTAGCCAGCCGCACAACCCGCAACAAAGATATCGGTTTGCAAAAAATGATTGCTTCCGGTGCTGTACCCAGCTCATTGGAAATGGCCCTTTTTGAATTATTAATTGAATCCGGCACCGAGACATTTAAGTCCGTTCAACGTCTGATTAAGTAGTCAGCCTGCGCAATACGAATTTAATGACATCTAAGGATGCTGGTATCGTATTTGGTACCGCCTCCAGAAATTCTCTTTAATCCAATTTGCAAAATTGAGTCTTTACGCTATGTCTGCGGTATTCTTACGAATCAAGTGGTTCGATGAATCGCATTGGCGAAAGGCTTATTCCCAATGGCATCCCGTTTATTTCCCAAAATTCTTAGCGGTCTGACAGCGTCCACGTTGGCAGGTTTTAGCACAGCCAGTTTTCTTGCTATTTCTGCAGTGGCGCAAACTCCTCCAGTCCAGCAAACTCAGCCGGGCACTACCGCAGACCAACCCAATTTGCGACCGCCGAAAGTGACGGCAAATCAAACCCCTGCGCCACAAAAAAGCGTTCCGAAAGCACAAAGCAAACCGGCAAAAGTAAAACCAGGTTTTACTTCATTAGGAACCGACAACGACGCTTTGAAAAGCGCCGAAACTTCTGCACAGCAATTTGAAAACACACTGAAAAAGCAAGAAGGACGAACTGACGTATCGCCTGCTACTGCAGGACAAAAACAAAACACAGGCGAAGCGGTTACACCGACAAATTTGAGCAGCACTGAACAAACCGGTGACCTCGGCTTTATCAACAAGCAAGCGGAACTCTTCAATCAGCAATATTTGATCGGTGAAGCAATTCAGTTGGCTCTGCCCAAACCAAACGAGCTTCTTTCTCTCGGTGCACATCTTCCGCCCATCCGGCTTGAGGCAAGTTATACCGAGCCGACATCGCTAAAAGATCTATTGCGATATGCACTCGATAACAATCTCACCATCCGCATTTCGGATTGCACCGTGCAGTCCGACAAATGGTTATACGTCGCAGCGCTTGGTGGTTTTTTACCAAACATCATCATGAACTTCCAGGATCAATACTTACAAGGTACATCGTTTGTAGGCGGCGTTGTGCCGGTTACTTTTGCCACACCCAACGTTAGTACATCGGCCGGTTTTCAGTTCTTCGGCTTTCAAGGTGGCCGCGTTCTATTTAATGCGCTTTCCAACTATCATGTGTGGAAAGCAGCCAAACATGCTTATCGCGGCAGTATCAACGATGTGCTCTTAAACACATCTATTGGCTATTACAATCTCATTCGCAACCAGGCTTTGCTGCAAATTCAAACCCGTGCCGTTGAAGTTTCAAGAGCACAGGTTGTTCTGAACCAGCAGTTGGAGCAAGCCGGTACTGGTACAAAATTTCAAGTGTTGCAAGCTCAAACGCAGTTAGCAACGGACGAGCAAAACTTGCTCAATCAACAGGTTGCCCTGCGTGCCGCTTCCATCGATTTGGCGACACTTCTCAATCTTGAACAGGGCGTCAACCTGTTGTCTGTTGAACAAGAAGTAAGAAAGAAACGGCTTTTGGATACACGCCTCGATATCAATGCTTTGATAAATATCGCCGTTTTGAATAGACCAGAACTCAAGCAATATGAACAGTTGCGAACGGCCGCGCGTCGAAACATTCAAGTTGCCGCTGCCGCTCTTTATCCACAGTTGCAATTTTTCGCAAGCGTTGCCGGTAATGGTCCCACTCTCAGCCGAACCTACCAAGTTGAACCAGGTACATTGCAACCGGTGCAATTCCTTTCACCAGTCCAAAACGGAAGTGCCGGCACTTTGGTTAAACCAACGCTGGGGACGACTCTCACTAATACTGAAACAACCACCAATGCTATTACTTCTGGGCAGCCTGTCTTTAACGGAGGCTATGTTTATAGTCCGCCTACCTTAGAAAGCCGGCAAATTCGAAAATCTTATACGATTGGCTGGCGTGTAGATTGGAACTATCCAAACGCCGGTGTCCCCACCCTTGGTACCACCATGTCAGCGCGCGCCCTGGCACGGCAAGCACTCCTCAACTCCAATAACCAGTTGCTCACTGTTATCCAACAGGTGCGGGAAACGTACTTGACCAGTCAGACTGCCGAACGTCAAATTGAAGTGACGACAAAAGCGGTTATATCTGCTGCAGAAGAATTGCGTTTAGCTCGGGTCAGACTAGCAAACGGTGTTGGCACCAATATTGATGTCATCAACGCACAACGAGATTTCACAACGGCACTCGTCAATAAAGCTGATGCGATCGTGCAATTCAACATCGCTCAAGCACAGCTTATGCATGATATAGGCGTCATCACCTATGACAATCTTACTTCTGGTCGGTTGCTCGGCAAAGAGCTTATGCAGCCCTAAGGAATGAAATACATGCGATTGGGCACCTTCTCGCAATCAAGAGCGTAGCCGCCAACCAGATCTGAAAACTGATCACCGATGTTCACGACGATTTTAAATCCCATATCTTCAATTGACTTGCGCAATTTTACTTTGCCAATTTCAGCCGGGCCATAATCATCGTTTTCCCGCATCAGGAGCCCGTCGTAAGCAACGCCATCCTTAACGAGATTAAGAACGGTTGCCGGTCGGCCGTGTTCGTGCCGACCCGTTACAAGGAAGATTGCATAACCCTTTTTGCGCGCCCATTTTAGAAAGTGCGCTGTCACTTTTAAGGTTGGGGCTCGCGCTTCATCAATCCAATTTCTCCAATCGTTTAGATCGATATCTGTTTTGTTGGTTAGCGCTTCCCGGTTATCGAGAAGCGTTTCATCAATGTCGGATACTATGGCGATTTTGCGCTCACCAGGATGATCGCGCTCATATTCAGCGCAAAAAAGCTTGGCATTTTTGACGGCCTCTTTGAACTGCTGGCGACATTCTCCTGTGCGCGAGTACCGCAGGCCATCTACTAAATTGATATCGGTGGGCTTTGTTGTCGGCACCGAAAAATCAGCGGAAGGTTTTGCAAAGGTTTGGCCTATGGAAAATTGCCCAAAACAACACATCAAAATGCAGCACTTGGCATACACGTTACGCACGAGTTTTCTCCGTTTATGTGCGACCCAGACGAGGGTCAGCTCATCTTCACGCCGCGCCCAGCAGCATACATCTGGCTGCCCGCTGTAATTTTATGTCTTCTGCGATTGGCTTGCACTTCTATGGTTGGTGTTTCTTCCGGATCGATCGGATCTAAACCTTCATAGAGTCCCCAGTGGGAAGCGTTCATTTTTTCCTTGCGAGCCGTATTGGGCGGCACAAGCAATTCTGGAAAACCGATAACAAGCAGAAGAAATATGCCGACGATGCCGCAAACGAAGTAAAAGAAAACGTCCATTCAAGCCCTGCTTAGAAGAGTAAAGCCGGCTAGATCCGCCGTACTCACTCAGGAGGTATTACCTTTGAAAATAAGAGTATGCCAAGTGGACAGCAATGTCCATGGGCGTTTTACCAATGTAAGCGGTGCTAACTTGAAAATAGGCAATTACCCAAAAAAACGAAGGGGCGCTGGTACGCCCCTTCTAAGTCGGTTATGTGCGGGGATGACCCGTTTAAGTGCTGATCAGTTCTTCATTACCGCTACTAAGTCGGTATAAAGCCCTGCCAACTGTGCTGCCACGGGAGCCGTGGAAGCGTCTTCTTCGGAGTATTTGGTGAACTCCTGAGCTTTACTTTCGAAAAGCCCAATCAGCCTTTGCTGAAATTGCAGTACGTACTCATTGTTCATGATGGGTCGGTCTTTCTAGTTTTGCCGAACCCAGGGGAGGCGCGTTAGCGCCCAACCTAGGGATTAAGAATAGAGAAGTTGGGTTAATTCTGTCTCAATTGGATGTCAAGCTCAATACCCTGTTGGAAATTTTTTTGCCAAATCCGAAAATTTTATTTATCACTGCCTTTCCGGACTTTTTGCTTCTTTTCCCGGCAGTCCACCAATTTATGTGTTCTGTGGCTTAAATCGCAAAGAGACCTGATTAATAGGGACACTACCTATGTACAATGAACGCATTAGAAAAGTGCCTGTATGACTGAGTCGAGCTTTGCTTACCTGCCGACCTTGCAACAGCTTCTGGGAACAGAAGTGATGGCTGAAGCACAGCTTCTTGTCGGCGATAGTCTGAATCAGCGCTATGTGTCCCAGATTATCTCGACACTGAGCCCGCTTTCGCGCGTTCATAGCTTGCTTGTCACATCGGCCGATGCCATTGCGCCAAAAGACTTTCCACATCTACATGGGCTAGCAGCCGTCATTGTTGTTGGTCAGGGGCCGCATTCACCAAAAGATGTTCCGGTAACAGCAGGCAGCGGGGCTAATTTTCCTTCGGCAACCAGTGCCGTGTCGGCTGAACCCACTCTGGCAAGACTAGCAGCCATTTGCAGTGAGATTAACGTACCGCTAGTCGTATTGCCAGCTTACGGCGAGTTGGTTCAAATTAGAGACGAGATTCGCAATGCCTTCCAGAAAGAAATGCGCAACAATGCCAACCGGCTCAATTCGCATTTCTTGAAAATAGTTCTTTCAGACGGGCTGGAAGGGCTCGTTGAAGAGTTGAGTGAGCGCATCGCTCGCCCTGTGGTGATCGAAACTTCAAATTTCCAGGTTCTTGCCGCTCGCAGCATGGGTGCCACACCACCAAGCCAGCAGCAGACCGTTACCGAGCAGGTTAGCCAGGCACTCTACAAGGCCAAGATTAACGAAAAAAACGGCCGCGAACCAGGAGAAATTGCACCTATAAAAGTAGGGCGCCGTCTCGTCTTGCCTGTGCTTTTGGACGAAGTGGCGGTTGGCTATATTTCGGCTATGACCAAAGCAAACGATGCGCTTGATGCGCTGGCCGAATTTTTGCAACCAGCGACTGTCGCCGCCTGCGTTGATTTTTACCAGCGCCGCAAAGATGGTGCTGTTTTTACAGTCACACAAAAGAGCCTCTTAAAAGATATTTTGTCCGGTCGCGGTTTGTCCGCTGCCGATCAAGAACGGCTTGAACGGCACTATGGTTTTGATTTGTGTGATGGTTTGTTGGTTTTTGCCGTTGCCATAACGCAGAGTGATTCGAACCGAGTCGTTGATATTTACGATGAAAACCTCGCCACTACAGAAGTGGAAGGTTCGCGTATTTTTGTTCTGGCCTACGACCACAAAGACGGCAAAACATGGCAGCAAATT
>CAJCIF010000091.1 GCA_903970355.1 Actinomycetota bacterium | reverse complement strand
CCGAGCAAGGCGAAGTGATCTCATCCAAATATGCACTTCATGAAATTGCAGTTCGCAATTTCGAGCGGTTAGCCGCAGCTACTCTGGAAGCAACCCTTAACCAAATTGATGCAGACAAAGCAAATGAGAAAAAGGAATGGCAGGCTTTTATGGATGCTTTTTCAGAATCTGCTTTTCGTGCCTTTCGAGCCCTTGTTCACAATGAGCCGGACTTTGTCGATTTCTTCCAACAGACAACTCCAATTGATGAAATAGCGCAGCTCAATCTTGGTTCCAGACCAACTCGGCGCAGCAAAAACAGCAAATCGATTAACGATCTGCGCGCCATACCGTGGGTATTTGCCTGGACACAAAGCAGATATATGCTGCCGGCCTGGTACGGATTCGGCAGTGCCTTTGAAGCATTGCAGGAAAAGAATCTAGGGCTTATGAAGGCCATGTACCGGGATTGGCCATTTTTCCGGGGGCTGGTTTCCAAAATAGAAACTGCTCTTGCCGTGGCGGATATGCGGATTGCTGCCTTTTATGCCGAAAATCTTGTGTCGGATTCTTTACGCGCCAAGTATTTTCCCCGCATTATGAAAGAGTATGAACTTTCTAAGAAGGGTGTGCTCGCTATTACCGGCGGCGCGGAATTGCTGGACGGTACGTCGTTTCTCAAGCAGTCTATTGCTTTGAGAAATCCCTATGTCGATCCCATAAGTTTCCTTCAGGTGCGGCTTTTGAAAGCCTGGCGCAAGAAACAGCAAGAATCCGCTGATAAAGAGCCAAGCGTTGAAAAACGTCCCGCCGGCGAATTCATGGACCCCATTCTGGAGACGGTCCTGATGACGATCAATGGCATCGCAGCAGGGCTCCAAAATACCGGCTGAGATAGAAGTCAAGCAATGGTTAAATTTAACACCAGAACGCAAACAGGTTTTGCGCTATCCTGCACGTCGCACAGGCTTTGATTGCGTTGTGTGCATCGATGGCAGGCGTTGGCGAACATGTTTTTTGAACGAAATAAACTAATCTCAGGCGCCGCGGTGCCGCTTTTCCTGGTACTTGCTATTGCCAGCCAAAACCGAGCTTGCGCCCAGCTGCACATTCCAAACGGAAGCTCCGTTAGCGATCAGCCGGTTGAAAAAATTCTTTCTGTAAATCGGAGTCCGCGTTTGATTGCAGACCGACTGCAAAAGAAAGCAATGCGTCCTCTGCAGCTTTCAACGGCAGCAAAAGCAAATACGATAGATGAAGATTCATCCGCACAGGACAAAGAAGATTTAGAGAAAGGAAAGAAGCTCCTGCAAGCAGATAAACCTGAAGAAGCGCTTGCCTACTTTCAAGCTTTCGCCAAAGCAAATCCGGATTCTCCACAGGCCAACTTTTTCGTTGGCACCGCATATAGTGAAATTGATAAATTCGACGAAGCAATAACTTCGCTGGAAAGGGCCATCTCACTGGCCAATAAAAAGGGCTATGATTCTGCACAATTTCATGTCAACTTGGGAAATTGTTATCTGCAGCGCGATCGAGTAGATGATGCGATCGGGCAGTTTCATACGGCCGAACAGATTATGCCCAACGAGCAGCGCGCCCACTTAAATATGGCGCGCGCCTATTTGGAAAAGGGCAATCCGGTATACGCAGAGCTTGCTATGACGGAGTTGAATCGTCTTGAATCCTCCAGCATTGATGAACGATTGGTGCCTCTTCTAAAGGCGCGTTCGCTGGAGCTTTTAGGAAAACCGGAAGAAGCAGCCAATCAATTGCGTGAATATTCCTCTTCCTTTCTCAAAAAGCCGGAAGACAAAGCGGAACGGCAAAAAATTGAACGATTGATCGCCAATTTGAAGCCCCGCAAGACAACAAAGCTAGGCCCGACTCCTCCAGATAAACGACACTACGATATAAAAACCGGGGACATGTACATCATTTTTGATATTGATGAGGACAAGAATCTGGTCACTCTTGCAACAGGTGACAATAAAGATCCTGATGGTGGCGTTCAAGATAGCGAAAATGACGGGTTCATTACCATGCCGCTTACGCAATTTATGGCGCAAGTAAAAGACAGTTCAATTTACAAGCACGAAGAAAAGAATAAAGAAGCGCAAAGGTGATTTCACAAAGCCGTCGCTCGATTATTTCAATCGTAATCTATTTCTATTGCGCCGTCTCTGCGTTTGCAGCTGGTGCTGCAAATGGTGCCACTGTTGCCGATCAAGAATTGGAGAAAGACCCTATCGCACGGCAAGCGATGGAAGAGCTTGATCAAAACAAACTGGATAAGGCTCTCATCGACTTTGACAAATTCCTGGCTAAAAATCCCAATTCGCCGGCAGCCCTCTTATTGAAAGGAACAACCCTTGCTCATTTAAAACGTGACGAAGAAGCGGTGCCGGTTTTTCAAAAGTCGATTCAGCAATTTGAAAAGCAAGGTCGCCATTCGGCTCTCGCCTATGCCGGTTTGGGAACTAGCTATCTGGCCCTTCATCGCATTAACGAAGCAATAACTCAGTTCGATCTTGCTGACTCATCAGATCCCGACAATCCGACGATACAAATTCTTCTGGCCCGAGCTTATTTAGCCAACAAAAATCCCTATTGGGCACAGATGGCAATTATTCGTTTAGACAGAGCGGAATCCCTGGATTTTAAGGCAGACTTTGTTCCCCTTTTTCGAGCGCGTGCTCTTGAACTATCCGGTCAAAAGGAAGAAGCCCAGGTGGTGCTTACCAAAATGATTGAAGGCTTGCCCAAGACACCGGACGGATTAGATAAAAAGTCTAAGCTTGAGCAGGTGATTCAACATTTGCAAAACACAAAAATACCGAACGATGGTCCAACCCCGCCTGAAAAGCGCAATTATGACTTGAAAGCCACACCACTATTTACGGTTATCAAAACAGATAAGGCAAAAAATCTGGTTACCGTTGTTACCGCGTATGGACGGGATGCGGACCATGGCGCTCAAGATGGAGAGAATGATGGATATATGGTGATGCCTAAAGGGGATTTCGATTCTCAGGCAGAACTAAAAGGTTCGTCATATCGGCTCAAACAATAAGCAATAATTACTCAATGGCGCCATTCTTTCAGTTTAAACTGTTAATGTCCGGATATTGATTTTCCCCTGGAGAGAGCATAATGCGTCCATTTGTGAAGTTAGCCTTCAGTATTACAACAACTGTTAGTTTGGTCCTGGCCCAGACTAGTACAGCGTTTGCCGCAGATACTGTAGTGCAAACAGAAACTAAAACAGTTGAAACAACGAAAGAGACAAACTCACTTCCATATATGGAAGAGGGTCCGATGTGCCCAAATTCAAAAGGCAAACATTTAAAAATCCGGAGAGCAACCTTACCCCTGAATGGGACTGCAGTGAGTCCGAAAGAATTGGCCGTTCCAGCAAATCGGCCGACAATCGGACTGGCACTTGGTGGTGGTGGCACCCGTGGTGCTGCGCACGTAGGCGTGCTTAAGGTTTTAGAGGAAGAAGGAATACCGATTGATTGTATTGTTGGTACAAGCATGGGCGCCATTATTGGCGGACTCTACAGCGCCGGTGTTCCGACATCGAAGTTGGAAGAAGTGATGGCCGATGCAACCTTAATGCATGAGTTCATGACGGTTCCTCTCTGGGTTCGCATTTTGGCTGCGCCGGTCATGATTTTGCCGCGTCTGGTTGGTTCCAAACCTTACGATGGTCTCTACAAAGGCAACAAATTTCGCAAGTACTTGAATAAACTCACACCGAAATCGGAAACAGAAATTCAAGAATTGAATATTCCATTTCAGGCGGTAGCAATGGACATTGCCAATGGCAAGCATTATGCCATTTCAACTGGACATCTTGCATACGCTTTGCAGGCGAGTTCGGCCGTTCCAGCATTGCGTAAGCCCGTGCAAATCGGCGATAAACTATTCGTCGATGGTGGCGTGGTAGCGAACGTTCCAGTAACAGAAACGCGGGCCCTCAAGCCGGACATCGTTATTGCCGTTGACGTGGATGAACGAGTTAAAACTGTTCCTCTCGACGAGTTTCGCAAAGTCGGCAGTGTAAGCAAACGCATGCTACTTTTGCAATTGGCTAATATGGACGAACCGGAAGTTGCCAATGCCGATGTTGTCATCCATCCGGATGTTGACGGCATAGGTCTGATCAGCACCAGCAAAGCAGAAGGCCGCAAAGCGATCAAAGCTGGGGAAGAAGCCGCCAGAGCTGCGATTCCGGCAATTAAAGCCAAACTGGGTATTTCCGGACAGCTGAGCCTGCAGAAAAACAGCGAAAAGCCTCAATAGTTCAGGTTTGAGACGATCTCTTAACAACTAATAGGCCCTCCTTTTAGGTAGGGTGTACAATTGGCATGGCATCAATGATTTCCCCTCATAAATGGAACTTGCCGTTCCTGCGTAGCGTCTTTCTAGAAAGCGCCGTGGGCTTAAATGGCCCGGGCGAGGAGGAACGTATATGGCAGTCATTAGTTTTAACGATTATCGTCTCAATCATCCGAACGAATTCCTCGTTGGTGGCGAATCTAGTGGCAAAGCCGATCCCGATTGGTCGGTCAATTCAATTCTCTTTGCCGTAGTTGCGCTGCTCATGATTTATTTCGGCATCGTCAATTACCAGGTACCGAACTCGATGTCCCGTTCCGTGCAAGAACTGTACAATCCCACTAACGCTGCTCAGTTGCGGCGCGACGCACATCCGAACGGCGCCAACTCGATTCCGTAGACCTACAAAACCCCATTCCGCACGCCTGGGCTTTCCCTTTGGTAAGATAGGGTTCCAGGCTATTGGCGGTTAATCTTTGATGCAGCTGGTAATAAGGAATATCACGGCGTTCGTAGGCAGTAAATTTGAACGGCGTGACCACATTGATGTCCTTATAGAAGACGATCGCATTATCAAAATTGGCGAGAAACTTGCGATATCCGGCTGTCCGGAAGTCGACGGTACAGACTTCTTCATGACGCCTGGTTTCATAAATAGCCATTTCCATCCCACCCAGCAATTGAATCGCGCTTTAGCGGTGTCGGTAGATCAAAGACATCAAATGGATTTGCTGCATGCAACCGACCGCATCAAAGATCCAGAATCAAAATACTGGTTGTCGCTCATTGCTATTTTGGAAGGGATAAAAGCTGGAACCACTGCCTTCTATTCAGTTGGTTCAGATATTGAGGCGCAAGTAAAAGCATTCACCGCCATGGGCAGTCGTGCTGCTTGCACAATGATTCCCAAAGATTTAGAAGCAAATGAAAAACCGGCTGCTTTGCGCGCTCCAACCTGGAACACTAAAGAGCGATTAGAAACAGCAGAATCATTTCACAAGCTATATCACGGTGATCTTGTGCGAGTGCACTTCGGAGTGTGCAACGTTCGTTATGCATCAGATCAATTGATAACCGGGATGTATAAGCTTGCCGAAAAATATGATGTAGGCTTCCATTTGCATGCCGCAGAAGGCAGTGAATACTATAACGAAGTACTAAAGCGAACAGGTGACAGATACATCGAGCATTTGTACAAGCTAGGAGCGCTTAGTCCGCGTACTTC
>CAJCIF010000090.1 GCA_903970355.1 Actinomycetota bacterium | reverse complement strand
AGTCAAATACTCAGATGATGGAGGCTAAACCAAATGAAATCTGCGCTTGAGCTGCGACTGGTTAACTCAGAAGGAGTGCTCGAAAGAGTACTTGGTCGCTTACGGCAACGCGGCTTTGACCTTTGCTCAATGAATGTTGAGCGCTCAATGGATGCTGCCTTCTTGATGATTCGAATTACGGTTGAAAGCACCCGATCGATCGACAACATTTGTCGCCAATTGGAAAAACTTATTGATGTTCAATCCGTAAAACTTCAGTACTCCGAAGAAAATGCCAGTGAGGGCTTTAAATACAATGAAAAAGCTAGTCAACGCGAAGTCTGTGTTTCTGTATGACACCACTTTGCGCGACGGTACGCAGCGCAAAGGTTTGAGTCTCTCTCTTGAAGATAAGCTGAAAATCGCTCGTCTCTTAGATGATTTTGGTTTCCACTACATTGAAGGTGGTTGGCCTGGTTCCAACCCGAAAGACTTTGATTTTTTCACGCGCGTCAAGAATATGCGCCTGCATAAGTCTAAAGTAGCCGCGTTCGGCAGCACTTGCCGGGTTGGCACAAAGCCGTCGGAAGACAAAAATATTGCTTGCTTGCTGGCCGCTGAAACGCCGGTTGTCACGATCGTAGGCAAGTCATCCAAGTTGCATGTCGAGCAAATTCTCCAAACAACGCTGGAGGAAAATTGCCGCATCATATATGAGAGCGTTACCTATCTGAAGCGCTATGTAGATGAAGTCATTATTGATGCCGAGCATTTCTTTGATGGATTTGCCGCCGATCCGGACTTTACTCTGAAAAGCATTATGGCAGCGGTTGAAGCTGATGCTGACTGGATTGTGCTTTGTGATACCAACGGCAGATCTTTGCCCGATCAAGTATCAGAGACAGTTCGTTCCGTCATAGCAAAAACTGGTGCAAGAGTAGGCGTGCACACCCACAATGACAGTGAGTTGGCAGTGGCAAATGCGCTTGCCGCAGTACACGCCGGTGCCCGTCAAGTCCAGGGAACCATAAATGGTTATGGCGAACGATGTGGCAATGCTAATCTGGTAAGCGTAATACCAAATCTACAACTCAAGATGAACATGCCATGTTTTGAAGCGGAGCAACTTGCAAAACTTACCGATCTTTCCAGAACTGTAAGCGAGATAGCCAATTTGCAGCCAGATCCATACGCGCCTTATGTGGGCGCGTTTGCTTTTGCGCACAAAGGTGGTCTGCATGCTGCCGCTGTTGAAAAACTCTCCTCGAGTTACGAACATATAGAGCCGGAAGTGGTAGGCAACAGTCGCCAGGTTGTTGTGTCTGAACTATCAGGACGGGGCAACATTCGCATGCTTGCAAGCTCGCTTGGTTTGAGTGCCAGTGCGGACAGCAGCGTTGTACTTCAAAAGGTGAAGGACCTGGAAAGTCAGGGCTTTCAATTCGAGAATGCCGAAGGCACTGTTGAATTGATGCTTCGCCGTGGCGACAACCAATATCGATCGCCTTTTGAATTGCTGGATATGAAAATTGTGTCTATGCACCGAGAAGATGACGCCGGCAATGCCGAGGCTGTCGTTAAGTTGAAAGTTGGTGGCACTATTTTCCATACGGCTGCAGAAGGTAACGGACCAGTTAGTGCTCTTGACGAAGCGATGCGCAAAGCGCTTTTGCCGGCGTACCCGGAACTAACCCATGTTCGTTTGGTGGATTACAAGGTGCGCATTCTCAATCCGGATCAAGCCACAAGCGCTGTTACCCGCGTCACAATTGAAGCGAGTGACGGCAACCAAAATTGGCTAACAGTTGGTTGCTCCGGTAACATAATCGAAGCGAGTTATCAGGCTCTTGCCGACAGCTACGAATTGTACTTGGCAAGAACAGTATCTAAAAAGGAAGAGGTAGTAGCGTAATGTCCGGAACGACAGAAAACACAACAGTACGGTTGGAGAAAAAATCGCAGTCGCAGCCTCGAAACATAGTAGAAAAAATTTGGGACAGTCACCTCATCAAGCAGCTTGATGGTCATCCGGCCGTATTGGCTGTGGACTTGATGCTGATTCACGAGGTTACTTCCGCTCAAGCATTTCAAATGCTCGAAGAAAGAAAACTGAAAGTGTACGATCCGGGCCGCTTGCTGGCCACGATCGATCACAGTATTCCTACTCGAGATAACCGCTACGAAATTTACGATGAAGAAGCTCGCGCCCAGGTGGAAGCACTGCGTGCCAATTGCAAAAAGCATGGCATTCCGTTCCAGGATTTTGACAGTGGTTCACAAGGAATCGTCCATGTAATTGGACCGGAGCTTGGTGTTACTCAACCGGGGTTGACGATCGTTTGTGGCGATTCCCATACTTCAACGCATGGTGCCTTCGGTGCACTAGCCTTTGGTATTGGAACATCCGAAGTCGGTCATGTTCTTGTAACTGGCTGTTTGTTGCAGTCCAAGCCCAAGACGATGAAAGTGCAATTCAATGGGCACTTCAAACCAGGTGTTTTCTCAAAAGACGCCATTCTCGCTTTGATCGCCCAAATCGGCATTGGCGGTGCCAACGGACATGTAATTGAGTATGTTGGTGAAGCCGTCCGAAAGATGACGATGGAAGAACGCATGACGCTCTG
>CAJCIF010000089.1 GCA_903970355.1 Actinomycetota bacterium | reverse complement strand
GCCAAACTTTCTCCGATGCTCTCCATGCCGATCAATATGGTGCAAAGGAAGTTGCAACCAATAAATTAGGTGAACTTCTCCTCGAAGCCGGCATGATCAACCGCGATCAATTCGCAAAAGCCTATCAACGAAGTCTTTCTACCGGACTGCCTTTAGGAAGGATGCTCGTTCTAAACGGTGCAATCAGCGATCCTATGCTGACAACTTCGCTGGAAATACAAGTTCGTGTGCGCGACGAGATGATGTCTCGTGATGAAGCCGTTCGGCAAATGTCGGCTATGAACGCCGAGGGTGCCGAACCAATAACGACAGAGCAAGTAGCCGCCATATTGCAAGGTCTTATTCCGCCTCGCCAAAAGAAAATTCGTCTAGGTGAGCTGTTGGTTTTAGCCGGCATGCTTGACGAAACCGATGTTATGAATGCTCTGGAATTGGGACTCAGTCAAGATCTTCAAATAGGACAGATTCTCGTCGGACAAGGATTCCTTTCCGAAGACACTCTGGATGCGGCCCTCAAATTGCAGGATTTAGTCGATAGCGAATCGCTTGATAGTCATCAGGCAGCGCAAGCATTACGCAAGGTAACCGAAACCGGTTTGTCGATTGATGAAGTGATTGAACAATTAGGACAAACAGTTGAACAACAAGTAGTACAGGCCGAAATACCATTTGAAACGCTCTTAACTTTAGCTCGTATTGTAAGTGATGAAGAAATTCAACACGCCATCGACCTGGTACGCGCCACTCCGGAAATTCTCGGAAAGGTCTTAGCCCTTACCGGTTACGTGCCAGAAATTAGTGGTGATGCGGCAGTTCGTTGTCACTGGCTAATCAACAACGGCTATTTGAATCAAGACGAAGCCCTGGTAGCACTCGATTTTTGTTTGCAAAAGCAAACGGAACAAGAAATTACTTTCGATGAAGCCCTGGAAGAACTCGGCTGGTCTGTCGCTTCCGGTGAAGAAGCTGTTGAAGAAGGCGCTCCCGGAGAGGAAAGTGCTGCACCTGAGTTAGCTGAAGCACCTGTTGCTGAAGAGGAAAGCCATCATGGGCAGTATCAGGAATCTTTCCAGCCTGAGCTGATGACGGAAAGTTTGCACGAAGCACCGGAAATTTCTTTGGAAGAGCCGGAGACGCCGAAAGCAGAAGTTTTGCTTGATGAAGTGCTTGAAGAGCAGAAGATAGAAGTTCGACTCGAGGAAGTGCTTGAAGAACCCAAAGCAGAAGTTCTGCATGATGAGTTGCATGAAGAACCCAAAGCAGAAGACCTATTAAAAGAAGAGCCGGTATTGGCTCCCGCTGCCGAAGAAGAAGAGAAGCATATTGCTGCCAAAGTTGTTAAATCCGAAGAATATTCAGGTTATGGCTCCAGCACCCAAACTATGGATGAGTTGCCGGCAATTGGTCAGGCGCATGGCTTCTTAAATGAGAACCTTTCACAACCATTTGAAGAAAACGAAGACGCTTCGATTCACATCAAAATGGAACACGTTGCCGAAACAGAAGAAGAGCTTGTCGTTGCCGAAACATTGAGCCCTGTTCCACTTGCTGAATCAGAAAGTCTCGAAGATCTGCTGCCGGAATGGGACGATGGTCCGGAACTGGTCGAATCGCTTGAATCTGAATTTGCCGCGCATACAAATGGCCATTCCGTTTCCGAAGAAGAAAAGGTTGGTCTCGTTGTGGCTGGCAAACATGATGTTTCCGCTTTAACTCAAAGTGAACCAATAGTCGATAAAACAACTGAGCAAAGAGCTTCCGCTCTCATCAAACCTTCAGGAGGAGCTGCCAAGTCAGCACCGACAGGCAATGGTTCCAGCCAATCACACGGCACAACTGGCACAACTGGCAAAGGTGGGCTACCACCTGCCGACAAACCACCGGGTGGCGGTGCCAAGGGCGGTATGAGTTTGAAGTCTTTACTGCAATCGTATTCTTCTGCCGATGCAGAACCAGCGGCGGCATCACCTCTAGCCAAATTAGGACCAGACACACCTAGCCAACCTGCCAAAAAGGAACAGCTGAAGTTAAGCGAAGAGGATCAAGCCATTCTAGCGGCGGCATCTTCACTTTCTGCTTCACCGGAAGACATTAAGAAAGCTGCTTACATATTGCAGAAGAGAGCTGGTTCAAAAACAGATTTGCCCGCTTCAGAAGCTGCTCCGAAGGCCGCTGAGCCTGCAGATAAGCCTGCTGCGACCCCTAGTAAGCCGGCAGCAGCAGCACCTGCTAATCAGGCACCTTCTAAAGAAGAAAACGCTCCTGAAGCCCCAGCAAAGCCGGCAGCAGCGGCAGCGCCTAAACCAACCGTAAGAGCTTCGGCAACTAGAATTCCAGCGATGAATGCAAGCCAGGCACAGCCTGCTACAAAAGGCCTGAATCGCCAGCAAGTCGAACAAGCCGTTGAACTGCGAGAAGAAATGCAATCGGTTCTGGGTGAAGCGTTTGTTCGCCTGGCAGAAAGCTATTACGAGCAAGGCAATTACGTTGAAGCGGAAAAACTCTACGATCGTATTTTGGCTATGCGGGAAAAAGAAGTCGGTGTAAAGAGCCCTGCTCTTCTCAATGATTTGAACAACCTCGCCGGAGTCATGTGCGTGCAAGGCAAATTTTTCGAAGCGGAAGTTTTCGTGCAACGCTCCGTAAATATTGTTGAAACTTACGAACCGGAAAACATCCTCAAGCTGGCCGACGGCATCAACACTCTTGCCGGTATTTACTATCAGCAAAATAAGCACGAACAATGTGAACCATTACTTGAACGGTCATTGCGTTTGAGACAGCGGGCTTTAGGAGCCGAGCATCCGGATATTGCCGATAATTTGCGGGACTACGCCAAGTTTCTCAAGAAGATTGGCCGAACGGAAGAAGCTGAAAAAATGTACGGACAGGCCAAAGCGATCCTTTCAAAAGCAACTAAGAAGGGAGAAGCGTAATAGGACGCGACCCTAAAGGAAAAAAGACGGTGAAGGTTGTACCGGAACCAAGCTTACTTTCTACTTCGATGCGCCCTTTGTGAGCTTCAATAATTGCTTTGACAATTGAAAGACCCAGGCCAGATCCGCCTTGTGCTCTTGAACGAGATTTGTCGACCCGATAGAAGCGATCGAAAATTAGCGGCAAACTCTCAGGAGGAATGCCAATGCCGGTATCGGATATCGTTAACTTGGCATGGCGGCCAAGATTTTCCAAACCAACCTGTACGACACCACCCTTATCTGTATAACGCAAGGCATTCTGCAAAAGATTCGTTACCACTCTTTTCAGTGATTCGGCATCACCAGAGATCGTAACCGGAGCAAGATTTTCTGCTTTCAACTCGATTAACTCAGTCTTGAAAAGTTCTTGCATTTCCTCTACAGCATGCCGAACCAGGCGGCCTAAATCTAGCTGGTGAGCCAAATTCTTTCTACTAACAGGACTTTCCATTTTCGAAAGAAGCATCAAATCCTGAACCAAATTGGCCATGCGATCGATCGAACGATAAATGACCGGTAATCGCCCTTTAAGTGATTCATCGAGATCCGGAAGTTCCGCTTCCATGGCTTCCGCATTGGCTTGTATGATTGCGATGGGAGTGCTCAGTTCATGACCGGCATCGGACATAAATCTCTGCAGCACGTGAAAGCCTTCTTCTATAGGTTGAGCGGCTTTTCCTGAGAAGACAAAGCCTGCTGCACCCAATCCCAAAAGCAGAAACGGTGCCAATATGGCCATTGTTTGCCCGAATTGATTGGCAGAGCGTTCTATGTTTTTGAGTGAAAGTTCAATTTGTATGTAGCCGATCAGTTTCTTGCCATCGAATAAGGGAGTGGCGTAGACACGAGCATGATAGAGCGGATCTTTGATTTCATGCTCGTTTAAATACAATATCGGGATACCGTGCGGGCCGTGCTGCTCCAACAATTTACCGCGGGGATCGTAGATCTGGATTGTTTGAGTGAATTTGAAAGGCACCCGTCGTGGTTTCATAGACCACTCTTCCAGACTGGGCACGTTATTTTTGATCGCGATCGACGGACGCAATTCATCCGCCAAATCAGCCAACTCTTCGTCAACCAGACGCGTCATCTCGGCGCGGAATAACCACAAACCTGAAGCAACCGTGACGGCATAAACGATGCTGGTCAAAAGTACGAACCAGAAGGTTAAACGCCAGCGGAGGCTTCTGAACATTACTGAGGCGACTCTAGTTTATAACCAACACCATGGACGGTGCGTATCAGTGATTCCTTGCCTTCGCCTCCTAGCTTCTTGCGCAGTATTTTGATATACGTGCGAATAGTGTCAGGGGAGGCGAGAGTATCCGAAGCCCAAACTCTGTCGAGGAGAGCTTCGGCACTAAAAACTTGATTGGGGTGTCTCATGAAAAATTCCAGCAAGCTGAATTCTCTCGGCACGAGGTGAATCTCTTCGCCATTGAGAGTAACCTTACGTGACAACATATCGAGCGCCAGACCAGCCACCTTCAATTCAGTGCCGGTCGACTGTGTATGGCGCCTTAGCAAGGCTCTTACCCGGGCTGAAAGCTCTTTCAAATGGAAAGGCTTCGTCAAATAATCATCGGCGCCTGCATCGAGCCCTGCTTCTTTATCCTCAACGGCGGATTTAGCAGTGAGCATCAATATTGGTGTCAGACCCCCTTGCGATCGAAAGCGCCTGCAAACTTCCATGCCGCTTATGCCTGGAATCATGAGGTCTAAGACAATAAGGTCAAACTTGTAGACATTGAGCTTATCGATAGCATCATTGCCGTTATCCGCAAGCTCAACGAGATGTTGTTCACGCGTGAGCCAATCTTTAATAGGACCGGCTAGATCGTGTTCGTCTTCTACAACTAATACTTTTGCCATTGGATCCACTGCTGAATTTAGAGAAGTCGTAAACATTGTTTGATACCTGGTAGATCATAAACGATCATTAGCTTAGGCATTAAGTGTGGATGATTTGTGTCTAAGGAAAATCTTCCAGGAGACTTATCAGTACACGAATTCACCACAGGGGGCTTTTATGATGAACCTTGTAATGAGTCACTACCCACGGCTCAAAGCAAACACCACAAACTAGCAGAGCGGCTTAGACCGCCTGGAATCAAGGAGAAATATCATGAACAAGTTCCTGTCTACCACAATGAGTGTCGTAACCCTTGCTGCCCTTTGCGGACCGGCTTTTGCACTTAAAGCAGCTGAACCGGCTCCCACAAATGCACCAGCAGTAAAAACGACTGTTGCTCCGTCCAAACTTATCAAGGGACAAAAACTGCAAAAGAAATCTGTCTGCAGCAAAAAATCAGCAAAAAGCAACAAAGCCGAGAAAGTTACTAAGTAACTGATCGCACAGACATAATGTCTTCAAAACAAAAGACTAATAAAACTGATTTGGTAGGGGTGCAAGCGAAGAGCAGCGCCCCTATCAGTTGTATTTGGATCAGTTGTTCTTCGACTTGACCTTAGATTCAATTATTTCCGGAACGATTGCTGCATCACCGGTGGTATTACTAACGCAGATGATCTGACCGACTTTGTCCTTGCCGGTCATATTCGAGAGCACTTCTTCCGAAAAGGAAAGCAGGGGCGAGTTTTTAGTTACTTGCGCATAGCGATAGTTGTCGAGAGCCATGGCCGCTTCCGCATAGAGCACTTTAGAGCGACTTTGAATTCGTTTTTCAAGCAGAAGCTCACGCTCTACTTTCTTCAATTCGGTGTCTCCCATTGAGGCTATGAATCCATCGTTGGGGGCTTCAGCGCCGATTGGAATGGCAAAACCAGGAGCCAAGAGAGCGATGCTTTCAAGAGTGGTAGTGATTATTTTAGTGGTTGTGTTTTTAACAACACCAGGGTTGGCATACTTTTCCAAACGCTTCGTAATTTTGTCTACAACCGGATCGTTTGTGAGTGAGGTTTTGAGAACGGCTTCCAGCTTTTTGTTGCGTTCGATGGTGTCCCAGGGTGCCTGATCAAAAGTCGATTCCGGTACTTTAACTCGATTCAACCAGGCGGCCAGACCGGTAATAGTTCGTTGGGCCTCGTCTTCACCAACTAATGCTTCCAGAGAAGCCTTGGCTGATTTGATCGATGCGCTGCTGCGCGCTTCGTCTTTGATGCCCAGTCCTTCTGCCACTTGCATCATGCTGGAAACAACCTGAGCATGAATTTTGTCGATAAATTTTTGTCTTTCGTATTCGGCCCAGGCGATATTGCGAAGCTTGTATTTGCCATCCAGAATGAGTTTGCCGGCTCGTGCCGAGGGGTCCATACCTTGATAGGTAAACGTGGCACTGACAGCATCTTTGGTGGCATCCATTGATTTATGAATAGGGCCGGATAGCTTTTTAATTTGCTTGTCGAGTTTCTTGCCTTCCGGCGATTTATCGTAGGACTCATCTACCAAATGCGTGACGATGCGATCTACGTTGATTGGTCCATCCCAGGCAGAAACTTGACCGGTAATTACTTTGGAGTTTTCCGGCTCAGCTGGTTTTAATTCAGTTGGTTTTGCTTCACGTGTTTTTATTGTGGTTACTTTGATTGAAGCCGATTTTGCTTGTGGAACATTGACACTGGCTGGTAAATTCGGTTTGGCTGTCGTGGTGTTGAGACTGACTGGAATAGCTGGTTTTAACGGAATGCTATCGGCTGTCGGTGCAGCAATGTGCATCACCTGCATGCGCGGCAAATTAGTTGTGTTTGCAGCAGCATTCGGTTTTGCAGATGATGCAGTCTGGGCTTTATGGACCGCAGATGCAGCCGAACTTGTATTGACTGGTAATGGCGCTTTTGGACTAGATCGGAAGAGCG
>CAJCIF010000088.1 GCA_903970355.1 Actinomycetota bacterium | reverse complement strand
GTTCCGGGCTGGTGAGAAACTTCCACAAGCGATCGTTGAAAAAGCAGACATGCAGTATCTTTACAAAGCTGGCGATAAATTCGCCATGATGGATGCTTCAAACTACGAGCAAATAGAGCTCGATGCCAAAGATATTCCGGCTAATGAGTTTTTAAAGGAAGGTTTGGAAGGCATTAAAGTGCTCAAATACCAAAATCGTATAATCGGTGTGGAGTTGCCAAACACTGTCGAACTTGAAGTTACCGAAACTGTTCCTGATGAGCGCGGTGATACTAGTTCCGGTGGCGGTAAACCTGCCACACTTGAAACGGGAGCAACTGTATCCGTGCCGTTCCATATAAAAGTGGGTGACAAAATTAGAGTAGATACGAGATCTCGAAAGTATTTAACTAGGGTGTGATTTAGTGTTTGGGACAAAGAAGTGAAAATTGATATCGATCAAATTCGAGAGTTACTGGCGATAGTAAGCGCCACTGATATTACGGAATTTACTTTAGAAATCGGCGAAGAAAAAATTACCGTCAAGAAAGCGCTTAGTGGCGTTCCCCAGGTTGCGACGACTTATACGCCTCAAGTAGAATCGCCGCGTTTGCTTCCTCGCCAAACAACAGAAACCAAGCCGGAAGCTTCTTCCGGGAATGCCGAACACGGCGAATCGAATAATGGTTTGGTACCGGTCACCTCACCTATGGTTGGTACTTTCTATCGCGCTCCTTCACCAACAGCTCCGCCTTATGTCGAAATTGGAGACCGCATCGCGATCGGCCAGACAATTTGCATCATCGAAGCTATGAAGTTGATGAATGACATGCCAACGGAAGTATCTGGTCGAATAGTCAAAGTGTGTGTTGATAACGGTTCAACCGTCGAGTACGGACAACATTTATTCATGGTTGATCCAAAGGGTTAGATCCAAGGTTGGCAATTGTGATTGAAAAAGTTCTGGTAGCAAACCGAGGCGAAATCGCCCTGCGTGTCATACGAGCTTGTCGTGAGCTCGGCATAAGAACCGTTGCGGTTTATTCTCAAGCTGATGCTGACTCTCTTCACGTCAAACTGGCGGATGAAGCATTTTGTATTGGGCCGCCGCCCGGACAAAGAAGTTACTTGCACATCCCTGCATTGATCAGCACAGCCGTTGTCACTGGTGCAGATGCCATTCACCCTGGTTACGGATTTCTTTCGGAAAATTCGAACTTTGCTCAAATTTGTGCAGACCATCGCATCAAATTTATTGGTCCAAGTGTCAGAGCAATTGATTCAATGGGAGACAAGGCTTCCGCTAGAGAAGCAATGCGCACTGCCAATGTACCGATTGTTCCTGGCAGTCATGGTTTGATCGAAAACGACGCAGAAGCACTTCGTTTAGCCGAAGAAATTGGTTATCCAGTTATTATTAAAGCTACCGCCGGTGGTGGCGGGAGAGGCATGCGCGTCGCCAATGACGAAGTGCAATTATCTAATGCTCTCTCAGCGGCTCGTAGTGAAGCGGCAGCGGCCTTTGGTGATCCCGGCGTTTACATTGAAAAATATCTAAAACCGATCAGACACGTTGAAATTCAAGTTTTTGCGGATCAACACGGTAACTGCATTCACCTTGGTGAAAGAGATTGCTCGGTGCAACGCAGACACCAAAAGCTAATTGAAGAATCTCCCAGTCCTGCTCTGACACCTGAATTGCGCGAGAAAATGGGTGCTGCCGCTGTGCGCGCTGCCAAAGAAATTGATTATGAAGGAGCTGGAACAGTAGAGTTCATACTGGCCGGTGACAAATTCTATTTCATGGAAATGAACACCCGTATTCAAGTTGAACATCCGGTCACTGAAGCAATTACGGGACTGGATCTCGTTAAAGAACAAATTCGGGTAGCAAGAGGCGAACGCCTTTCCATTAAGCAAAACGAACTTAAAATGACCGGGCACTCGATTGAATGCCGTATCAATGCCGAAGATCCAGACAGAAACTTTCTCCCTTCACCTGGTCGAATCGAAGCTTATGTCGCTCCAGGCGGACCAGGCGTGCGCGTAGATAGCCATGCCTATCCGGGTTATATAATTCCTCCCTTCTACGATTCATTGATAAGCAAACTAATTGTCTGGGGAAGAGATCGTACGGAAGCCATCCAACGCATGCAGCGCGCCCTGGATGAATACGCCATTACGGGTATAAAAACCACAATTCCGTTCCATCAAAAGGTCATGGCCAATCCGTTTTTCCAAAAAGGCGACGTTTCGACGGACTTTATCGAAAAACACATGAGCCCAGCCCCGGCTAATACCGTAAAATAAACTCCTTAACCAGGTGGCCCCATAGCTCAATGGTGGAGCAGACGACTCATAATCGTTTGGTTGTTGGTTCGAATCCAACTGGGGCCAGTCTTTACGGAATGAACATTTAAAGTCGTGGCTGCAAAGCTATTCAGCATTTTGGCCCGAGTTTGCCATTTTTCTCCCTTACATTCCAAGTAGTGGTATGTGGGAGATGTTTTACTAATGACTGATGCTAAAGAAACGGCACTTGTAGATCCATCCAATCCACTTGCGTTTTTAGATCGACATTCATTAATGCAAGCTGATGGCGCTGTTGCAGAAGCTTATTTCGACCGTCATGCTCAAAGAATGTTTCATCAGACTTGGGAACAGATTAAAGAGCAGGGGCATTTCAAAGGCGACCACAGCGAGGTGGATGCCTTGATCAATAAATTAAGTGCAAATGTGTGCAGCCAATATTTCACCCTGCGCCGTGTAGACCAAACAGCCTAGATCGAACACAAACTAGAGCAAACGGGCTAAGATCTTCAACCGGTTAAAAGCTTTGCTGGTTGAGGATATTTGCATGACTGCTGGTCTTAAAGATAAGGTTGCGTTAGTCACAGGGGCTTCTTCAGGCATCGGAGAAGCAACTGCTCTTGCCTTTGCCAAAGCCGGCGCTAAAGTTGGTGCAATGGCTCGCCGTAAAGATCGACTTAACGATCTGGCAAAGAAAGCTGGTTCTGATGGAGCCAATTTGTTTTCAATTGAAGGGGATGTTTCAGTGCGGAAAGATGCCGAACGGGCTGTCAAAGAAACGCATGCAAAATGGGGCAAACTCGACATTCTAGTGAATAACGCGGGCATCATGCTGCTTGGCCCTTTTGATGAAGTCGACATCGAGGAATGGGAACGCATGGTAAAAGTGAATGTGCTCGGTGTGATGTATTGTACGCATGCTGCTATTCCCCTTATGAAGAAACAAAAGTCCGGTCACATAGTGAACATCTCTTCTGTTGCAGGACGCATCGCCTCTCCAGTTAGTGCTGTCTATAACTTGACGAAGTGGGGAATGGGCGGTTTTTCAGAAGGACTTCGTCAAGCTCTGCATAAAGATCACATTCGCACAACAATCATAGAACCAGGGGCGGTGCTGACTGAACTGACCGATCATATTCCACATGCCGGCACGAAGGAAAGCACTAAAGGCTATGTGCAAAATATCGAAGCGCTGGAAAGCGAAGATATTGCAGCATCCATAGTCTATGCCGTGTCACAGCCGGAGCGCGTCAATGTCAATGAAATTTTGATTCGGCCAACGGGACAAGATAGATAGATAGATTACGGTTTGAAATTCGGATCAGAAACTATTGTAGATTTGATCGAACTTTTCAATTCATCCCAGGCGTCTTCAAGTTGCGAATGCAGTTGATCTGCTGTTTGCTTTGCACTTGTAAGTTTGAGACAAGTGGTGGCGAGATAGCGATCGTCAGGGTGATTTCTTGATTTTGCATAAGCGGCATCAACAGCTTCAATTTGGCGCAGAGCTTTCTCAATATCGCCTGTCATTTCATCGGCACCACGCACGGAATGCAAAATAAAATATCCGGCGGAACGTGGCCCGGTTTTCAAATTCATGAGCATGGTTTGATTGCGATCGAGACCATCTTTCGGATTGGACAGGGACAGTACGGGCGGCTTGTCAGACAGCGCAGATGGAGTCGCACTGATAAGGCCATAAACTAACAGGAGCGCCCCCACAACTTTGGTTTTCAACTGCATCTTGTTTTGCTCCGCATTTCTATATTTTTGTCTAACAAGGGGATTTGACCAAGAACCGAGACCGAGAATAGTATAGTAAGCCAAACTGTCGGCATGACCTCTTTGAAGCAATAAGCAGAGCGCAGCCGTGACGAAAAGACATGGCGAAGCAAAGCGCATAAAGCGGAAGCAACAAGCGGAGCGCAGCCATGGCGAAGAGCTATGGCGGAGCAAAGCGCATAACACGCGGAGGAAGCGACGGAGGAGCTGACGGAGCGTTTAAATATGGAATCAGCAAGCGAAAATTTCAACTTGCACGCCACTATGCAAGCAATTGGCTCAGCAGCGATTGCTGTAATAGGTCATATGCTTTTCAAGTTCGCCATTCACGGTTTGATCATGGCTCTCCTCTTAATGCTTTTCGGTTTCATTCTCGAAAAGCGCAAGCACCGTTTCGGTAAGCCGTTAATTCTTGTCACGCGCAGAGTCTGTCTTTTCTGTGCCGTGCTCTGTTTGCCGGGTGCTTACTTTCTGGTAAAAGATGGACATCTGCCTGATGCGGGAGTTTTTAATATCAACTCCTACGGCTTCATAGGACTCTGGGGCTTGATCTACTTACATTTGACGGCTGAAGAAACCTATCACCGTGAGTCCAAAATCTAGAACTGTTATAAGATTATCGTGCATGAATTGTGAATTCTCACTTTACCCAAAAAGCTCTTCTATACTTGAATAGAGTACTTACGTTGAACCTTTTTCAACTGAGGCAATTATGAAAGTAAATCTTGCAATTGCGGCTGTACTGAGTCTTTGTTCCACACTTCCAGTGGATGCACATGGTAGTTCATCTCCGGGAGGTAGCTATAATCCTCCCTCCTCCTACGGCTACACGCCAGGTACGGTGATTGCACCTAATGCGGGCTACGGGGGCATCACCAATCAATATGGCATCTCTCCCGCTCCTTACGGATACGCTCCGAATGGATACCCCATCAATCCTTATGGTTTGAACAGATATTATGGGCCATATAGCCCTTTTGGACCTTATAACAGCGGAGTCACGAATGGCTATACAGGTTACGGGCTAACAAACTACAGCGTTTACGGACAACCAACCTTGATCGGCAATAACACGTACGGCATCAATGTTGGCGGCAATACCTGGGGTTTCTATAGAGGCAGTTCCGGATACTACTATCCCTGGTTGGGTGGCTACCAATACACAGGCTATCCGATCTTCTCAATGGCTGGCGGCAGTTCGCCTGTTCAATCGCTGCCACCACTAAGCACGATGTTTGCAGATTTAAATGATTACCTAGATACAGCCAAAGACAAAGGCAAAGTTTCCGAATCCGATTACAAAACCTTGAAACAAAGAGCTAAGGATTTGCTGAGCAAAGAAAGATCGGTAGCGTACGAATCCGGCGGCGGATTAGACTCAGAAACAGAGCGCGATATTCGCAAAGATGTCGATTCGCTCAGTGCGGAAGTTTCACGTCGAGTGCAGCCGTAAAAAGCTATTCCGGAAGATCTAGATTCAGTTTTTCCGAAAGTACTTTTGCAAGTTGAGCTTGCACCGTCGTAAGTGGCCTGGCTGCATCAATTATTTGCCACCGCTCTGGTGATTTTTCGGCAAGTTCAAGATAGCCATTGCGCACTTTTTTATGAAACTCGAGTGCTTCTCGTTCGATGCGATCGTGACTGCCTGGATGCAATCGCGAAAGCCCTTCTTCGCTTGAAAGATCAAACAAAATTGTGAGCGCGGGCAATAATCCACCAGTAGCAATTTGATTTGTCTCTTCAATTAACTCTAATGAAAGGCCGCGTCCGTACCCTTGATATGCAAGAGTCGAATCGATATATCGATCGCAGAACACAACAAAACCTTTTTCTAAAGCAGGTTTGATTACTTCTTCGACATTCTGTGCTCGATCAGCTTGGTACAAAAGCAGTTCTGCAATAGCTTTAACTGGATTTTCCGGATTAAGAAGAATGCGTCTGATCTGCTTACCAAGCGGCGTGCCGCCTGGATCGCGCGTGATTATATGTTTGCAATTTACCGCCTCAAGCTTTTTTGAAAGCAGTTTTAACTGGGTTGTCTTACCGGCTCCTTCTGGACCTTCCAGTGTAATGAACGTACCGGAGTACGCTGTTGACATCGATAACCAACCTCCCAAAAACACTACGACGAAAGCATTACATCGCCAAAAAAAATTTCCGGACTCAATTAAAGCAGTCGTTGGTTTTCAATAACCGGACTGGCCATGACCGTTATAACTTACTCATCAATTTGTATACTTCACGAATTCTGCACGGGCACCTGTCTCTTGGCATGTTTTGAAATCATGCTAGAATCTTGTCTTGCTTGCAGAAAACGAATAGTTTATTGTTCGGCAAGCACCGGCGATTTTCCTAAATTCTAGAGGCGGTTGGCATCTTGAAATCACAGACAAGGTTTATGTCTGCGTATTTTGCTTTTAGTTTGCTTCTGCAACCAGCGCTG
>CAJCIF010000087.1 GCA_903970355.1 Actinomycetota bacterium | reverse complement strand
ACCGCCGATGTCCAAGTAATTCTCGATGGAGTCGATGCGAATACTTCCGGTATCGCCTCCGGTTACCTTACCCAAATGATTTCAATTTTCGGAAATTCTTTGAAAGACGATAAACCGAAGATTCCGCAAAATGGAACGATTCAACTAGATACAACCTATCTCTACAATCAGGGATTGATAAGCGCTTGGTTTTTCGTTCCTGGCGTTATGGGCTTAGTCCTAAATTTGACTGGTTCATTAGTATCTACGGCAACTCTCATTCGAGAAAAGGACTCTGGAACTCTAGAACAATTGGTAATGACACCAGCAGATGGTATTGAGATCCTGATTGCTAAGATTATTCCGCTGTTCGTTCTTTTGATGGGCAACGTAATTCTTGCCCTTGCAGTAGGTGCATTCGTTTTCCATGTCCCGTTTCGCGGCAACCCTTTCTTGTACTTTTTCGTTTCGTCGCTTTATATTTTCGTCGCCATATCAATCGGAATTGTTTTAGCGTCTATCTCGCGCAATCAGCGACAAGCCATACTTACTTCTTTCTTCATCAATTTGCCGGTCATTCAATTGTCTGGCGCCGTATCTCCAATCCAGAGCATGCCGCCCCTTTTTCAGTACATTTCGCTGGCGGATCCCTTGCGGTACTACATCGTTTGCATTCGAGCTATTCTCTTAAAAGGAGTGGGGCTCGATGTTCTTTGGCCCAACGTGCTGGCACTGATGATTTTTGCCACCGTGCTTTTGACTTTTAGTGCCAAACGCTTCCGAAGTCAGCTCAATTAAAATTACGTTATGTAGCCTATTGACTACCAAGCGCCCTCCCAGGGCGGAGTCTTGCCTCATGTCACCCCTCATTCTGTCTCGTATAACGGGAACCAGTCTCAGACATTTATTGTCTTTATTGTCAAGGATAATACTGGCCAAGTTAGGCCTTCCAATAGTCCCTAAGCAGTTGGGAACAAATGAAGATTTTGATTGTTGATGACGACGCAAATATTCGGCTATTCGTTAATGTGGCGCTTGAAGGTGACGAAACCACCCTTTTTGAGGCTGATTCAGGAGCAAAGGGCATTACCATTGCCGCAACGGAGCAGCCTGACCTCATCCTGCTCGATATGATGATGCCGGATATGGACGGCAAGACAACCTTAAGCAAGCTCAGGGAGCAACCCGGTTTGGCTGAGGTTCCAGTTATCTTTTTGACAGCTAAAGCTCAATCGCATGAGCTTGAGAGTTACCTGAAACTTGGTGTATCCGGAATCATAACTAAGCCATTCGATCCAATGACACTACCCGATGAAATATCTCAGATTTTAAAAACGGCCGTGAGCCAAAAATGAATGTGGTGAGTAGTCACTTCTAATGAAAAAAATAGTGGCAATAGCGGCAACAGTAGCAATAGTGCTCTCACTGTCTGCGTCGGTATTTCTTTGTTTGGATCAACTGCGGAAGCAACAGGAGGCACGCCTTTGGGTGGTGCATACCCTGGGGGTAATTTCGCAACTTCATTATGTTCGCGCTACGGTTAAAGATGCAGACCTTGCGGAGCAATCGTATGTAATAACGGGTCAACCAGAGTACATAAAAGAGTTTAGCGAAGCTGCGCAAAAAGCTGCCGATCAGATTGGAATAGTGCGTAACCTGACACAAGATAATCCTACTCAGCAGCGGCAAATCGGTGCGCTCTCAGTCAAGGTAGATGAGAAACTCACGGAACTGAAAGAAACAATTGATTTAGTGCGCGCAAACAAGCGGGAAGCGGCAATCGCTGCTATCGAAACCGATCGCAACAAGAAGCGCTTAGGTGATATAAGGCGCATCATCAAAGAGATGATGGCGACGGAAGCCGACCTTTTAAAAACACGGACCGCGTTTCTGGACTCACAAACCCGGGAGACCACTACAACAATAATCGTGCCAATGGTTAGCTCCATTGTTCTGGTAGCTATTATGGCTTTCCTGGTTTGGCGTTTTCTCGTGGCACGCGAGAAAGCCGAACAAGGTTTTCACCAAATGGCTGAAAACATCAAAGAAATTTTTTGGGTTACCAATGCACTGGGCACTGTTCCGGTCTATGTAAGCCCTGCTTATGAACAAATATATGGCAGGACGGTTGAAAGTCTTTTTGCAAATCCGAATCAATTTTTTGAGGCAACACACGAAGATGATCGGCAAATATTGGCTGATTCAATCAGACACCAAAGAACAGTCAAGTTTACATGTGAGATTGAATACAGGATACGTCGTCCAGGTGGTGAAATACGCTGGCTCTGGGCGAGATTGAGTTCGATTGTCGATAAAAGCGGCAAGATCACTGGATTATGCGGTGTAACCGGTGATATCTCGGACCGCAAGGAAGCCGAAACAAGAGTCAACGAATTTTATTCGACGGTATCACATGAATTGCGAACACCGCTCACATCCATCCGTGCAGCGTTAGGATTGATCGAAGGTGGAAAAGTTGGTGAGATCCCAGCGAAAGCAATGGAATTTATAAAAATTGGACGTAGCGAAGCTGATCGCTTGATCCGACTAATTAACGATATCTTGGACATCAAAAAGATCGAGGCAGGAAAGCTCGATTTAAACAAAGCGCTTGTCGATCCTCGAAAGTTGGTGTCGAGAACAATAGATGCAATTGGCGCTATAGCAAAAGAAGCTGGAGTATCGATAAACAGTAAGATTACGACGACAAATCAAATCCACGGGGATTTTGAACGGCTGATGCAGGTGCTCACAAACTTAGTTTCCAACGCTATTAAATTTTCACCAAAAGATAGTGTTGTGACAGTGACCGTTGAAACCAAGCTAAACTCGATTCGATTTGGTATCAAAGATGAAGGTCCTGGAATTCCGGGGGATCAAATACCGAAACTTTTTGCAATGTTTCGGCAGCTGGATTCCACGGATGCTCGCCGCAAAGGCAGATCGGAAGAGCGTCGTGT
>CAJCIF010000086.1 GCA_903970355.1 Actinomycetota bacterium | reverse complement strand
TTTATCGTTTGCAATATTTTGGCCGGCACAGCAGAACTGGAATTGATCAAATCACTACCTGCAAATAGCATTGTGCTTGCGATATCGAAAAGTGCAACTCTCATGAATGCAGGCTCTCGTCTCATTGCGGCACTGAAGGGTGAAGATATTGCAGTGCGCACTATTCCGCTTGATGACACCAAAGAAATTGCCTACATGATGCGTTATGCCAAATTGGTAATTTGCGATTTTCCCAGTCGTGAAACGGTTACGAAGTTGGCAGGAAAAGTGCCTGTGCGTGTATTTCAACTTTATTCACCAGACACCATTCGTATGATTCAGGAACGCCTGGCCGAATGGGGCTAACAACATTAGCAACACTTCATTAACTGTTCTGTCAACTTCCTACAAAAGCAGAGGACGCTGTAGGTTGGAAGTGGGGGCTGGCAACAGCGCGTGTTTACGCATGGGGAAATGATTGATGGTTGCTGCAACAGGATCGATGGATAATCAATCGGCACGTAAAAAACTAACGAGACAAGAAATATTCAAGCGCATTTTAAAACTGGGTGGCTTTGCTGTGGTTGTTGAAGTAATTTGTTTGTACGTTGTGCTTTGCCCGCTATTCTGGATGCCGATGTTCAATCAGGTAATTTTTCAGCCTGACAGAACGGTGTTCGACACGAAAACCGTTAACGCGCAATTCCAGACCCTGTTCCATGTACAACGTCAGGACGTAATGTTTGATGGACCACGCGGTACGAAACTGAGTGGTTCGTATTTCGAACTCCCAGGCAATGACAAAGTGGTGCTAATAAACCACGGCAACGCGGGTAACATAGAGCATCGCATTCCTGCAGTCGTCAATCTTTTACAAGCTGGTTACTCTGTATTCCTCTACGACTACGAAGGTTATGGGAAAAGCACAGGCAAGCCCACCATGCAAAATGTTTGCGAAGACGGTGTTTTTGCTTTTGACTATCTGGTGAAGCAACGCCATGTTTTAGCGAGCAACATTATTTTGTTCGGTGAATCGCTAGGTAGTGCTGTCACATGTCAGTTGCTTACGCAACGAAGTTGCGGTGCCGTCATTATTCAATCGGGATTTGACACTCTCTACCGTGTGGGCCGTGAGCATTTTGTTTGGTTGTATTTATATCCGGAGATTATCATGCCTAAGCCGCGTTTCGATAATATGGAAGTGTTATCAAAACCACACCCGCCGTTGCTAATAATTCACGGCGGCAAGGACAATATTATTCCGTTCCACCATGCTGAAGCGCTCATGAAAGTTGCTGCTGAGCCGAAGCAATTGGTCAAGTTGCCAAATGCAGAACACAACGACATCTACACTACCGATCGCGAGATCTCCTCAAAAGCTCTTATGGAATTTCGGAAAAGTCTCGGTAATTGACCACGGAATAAATTGCCCCAATTACACGTTGTTATGTTATGAATAACGTGTTTTTGGTGTGTATACGGTGTCGCTTTGAACAAACTTATCGTTGGTATTCTGCTAATGGGGTTCCTACTCCTCTCAACAGAGATACGTTTTGAGCATCGAAACGTCCTTGCTACAAAGTGGGAACCATGGATACCGATTGTCTATACATTAGTAGCAGCCGTGCTCGGTTTTGCTGGACTGTTCTTCTGGAAGAAAGGTGGCCGCCAGTTTCTGATGTTTATCTTCGGGGCTGCTATCGTGGTTGGAACGCTGGGAACCTGGTTCCATAGCAAAGGCAAACCGCTCTCAATAATTCCACAGGTCCTCTCAGTCTGGACGTATAAACCTGGTGCACCGATGTCTCAAGCTGTAGAAAATGCACCACCGGTGCTAGCGCCATCGGCCTTCGTCGGATTAGGATTGTTAGGTTTGGTGGCGTGCTTAAAGAAACGTACGTAATTGATAACTCGATTAGACCGGTTCTTCAATTGTGATTGCGCTTCCATTCAGCGGGTGGCCGAATTGATCCCACGCGGACCCACCACGTGTGAACAACTCCCAAAATCTATTGGTGTGTCCTGAACTTCCTGGAGCGAAAGCTAAATCGCCTTCCATGACGTTGAAAATACCGGTTGCGACAGTTGCAGTGCGAACAATGTTGCCGATTTTGATCTTCAAGCGTGTGCCGGCTTTAACTTTTGAAATTGCATCATCATTTGAGCGAATGGTCGTTTTGATGTTTCCGAAAGAATCTATATAAGCCACCACACGATTTGGTGGAGGCGGAATGCAATCTTTCGGATCCAACTTATGCAGAAGGAATGAATAATCTTCATTGATGGCCTTATGCACTATCTGCGGAAAGAAGTCGCGCGATCGAAATTGGCTGCCTTCCTCTTTGGCATTCGTTGAATAAAGTTCTTTGAGTTCATCTGTAAGGAAGGAAAGCGAGTAGCCGCTGTTCACAACGACAATTGGCACGCCATTTTTCAATTTTGCATAGAGAAGACCTTCGCCTTCGTTATTCGTTTTTGCTTCCTTTTTGTCTTTGCGAGGAGCAGTGTTTGCAAACAGTAGAAGATTTTTAGGACGTAGTTCTTCACTTGCCAGTGCGAGTTGCGCAAGCAAGAAGCCCGTTGCAATTGTGTCGAAGGAAGTAACCGAAGTTGTATGGAGGCGGATGGCCGGGTCGAGATTGACACTGAGCGCAGACAGAACCTCCGCCCAGGCTAAATCACCGGGGGCGTAGTCACATATCAAGTGCAGGAATTCGACCATTGCGAAGGAACCCCCAGGACACAGTGTAATTGTACACGCATGTATAAGTGGGCATGGCAGTGCCATGCCCCTACGTTAATTTCGATAACTGATCGTCACCATCCCCGATGGCTGCCACCACTGGCCATTTGGAAAGCTTAGTGCTAATATATTGGGTCGCAATTTTTTAAAGAGGGGATCAAATGAACTTGGGGCTGGCTGTGGCAGATGAGGCTGCCGCTACATTTTCATCTCCCCTCAGATATCCTGGCGGTAAGCAAAAGGCTATCGCAACTATAGCTCCTATGCTGCCAAATCGCGCTTCGGTATACGAATATCGGGAGCCTATGGTTGGTGGCGGCAGCATGTTTTTTCATGTACGCAGCATGGGAATTGGCCATCAATATTGGATTAACGATAAATTTGCAGAACTTGCAACATTCTGGCAAGTGGCTCAAAATCCAGAGCTGTGCGCTCGGCTGCAGCGCGAATTGGAAGAATTGCGAACCTCCTTTAAGAGCATCGCGAAAATAAAACAATACTTTCTCGCCGCAAGAGAAGAACCATTTGAAAATGCCTATCGCACAGCATTTTTATTTTTCTTTTTCAATCGTGTTACTTTTTCAGGCACGACAAGAGCTGGTGGTTTCTCAAAGGAAGCAAGTACTCGTCGGTTCACTGCTTCATCCATAACAAAACTGGCTTCTTTGCCAGCAGCGCTTCAAAACGTTCGAATTACAAATCTTGATTACGAAGAAGTGATATACCAGGATGGAAAATATGTTTTCATGTTTCTCGATCCACCGTATTTCTCAGCGTCTCGTTTGTACGGAAAAAACGGAAGCTTGCACGAATTCGATCACAAACGGCTCTCCGCATGTTTGAAAGAAACAGACCATCGCTTTCTCATTACATACGACGATGTCCCGGAAATTCGCCGGCTATATAAGTGGGCCAATATTACAGAGTGGAAATTGCAATATGGCATGAACAATTGCAATCAAGAACGAATGAGTAAGATTGGCAATGAGTTGTTCATTACGAACTACGAGATTGGGCGATAACTGGCAATTCGATGCCATCCAACCCTGACTTTACCGATAGGCAGCGGCCATAGCTTGGGTGCCTAGCTTTTGTGCTTCTTCGCCAATTTGTTTTCCGGCTTGGGCAAATTGCTCAATGGCAAGGTTCACACCGGGTAAGTTGCCATCGATCTCTTGAACGAATCCGAGGTCTTTCAACATATCCTTCACCATAAAGCCGGGGTTGAAATCATCTTTCACAATGCGAGGTCCGAGATTGGAAAGAGACCAGGAACCACCTGCGCCACCACCGCAAACCTCAACCACTAATTGCGGATCTAATTCTAATTCACCAGCGAGCTTGATGCTTTCACAAACGGCAACGAGATTTACAGCGCATAGAATCTGATTGCACAACTTCAAGGCTTGTCCACTGCCAACAGGGCCGCAGAGTCGTACTGTTTTTCCCATGGCATTGAAATAAGGCAGGCAAACTTCGAAATCTTTTGAATCGCCTCCTACCATAAAAGTAAGAGTG
>CAJCIF010000085.1 GCA_903970355.1 Actinomycetota bacterium | reverse complement strand
GGCGCTTCTTTTGTCCAGACAACATCTGGTTTGAACTTGCATAGTTCACCATAAAGCATGATGGCAAACGTAACTTGCTCAACACCATAGGCAAATTCCCAAACGCGTCTTCTATTCAAAACAGCAATTGGAGCAAGAACCGTATTAAGAAGAAAATCACGAGGAATGTTCAATATTTCCGTGGCAGAATCAACTTTTCCACCAGCGAAGAGTTTCACTTCAAGATCCGGATGATCTTTCAGTACATCGAACCAACGACGTGTGGAAACTTCAAAGCCGCGCTTGACACGGCCGAGGCCACAGCCTGTCAGTGCAACCTTTAGACGCCTTTCTTTTCTGTCGGCATCTTCTCGAATTTGTTGAGCGGCTGGTTTTAGCATGAGGTCCAAGTCAGTCGAAGCTACCATTTTAACAAACCGTTTTCTTAGCCAAGTATTAATTAGGGGATGGTCTCTAACTTTTGAGCATGTCGAGACGTTCTCGACGATATACTTACAGAAGCCCAGGGAAACCATACTCATCAAGAGGTACGGATGAATTCGCCTCAAGTTTTGTTCCGCGTTTTTGTTTTCTCAGTGCTTTTTTCTGTAATTTTGTTTCCAAATCAATCTGCTTTAGCCCAGTTGACAATGGTGCAAGGCAACAGCACAGGCGCAACTGCCGAGGCAGAGAAAGAGAAAGACACGACGATACCGCTTGAGACCGTAGCTAGTTTGGATCTCATTCCACACGGAATTGGTGTATCGAAAGACGGTCGAGTATTTGTGTGCTTTGCCAGACCAAGCGAAAAAACGCCTTTTACCTTAGCAGAGTTAAAAAACGGAGTGCCTGTTGCTTATCCAAATTTAGAAGTGAACACTTTGGATTTGCAAAATCCTTCTCGATATCTCATCAGTGTACTGTCGGCTACTGTTGATACCAATGGGCGGCTGTGGGTGCTCGACACAGGTCGCTACAATCTTCAGCAAGTGCCGGATGCCATAAAGTTGTGGTGCATAGATCTCGACACCAATAAAGTAATAAAACAACTTCCTATATCCACAAAAATAGCAAAGGGCAATGTCCTGAGAGATTTTGAAATAGACATGAACTACGGAAGCGAAGGCACTGCATTTTTATGCGGCACTTCACCACAAGGAGTGAGCGCAATCATCACTCTAGATTTGGCTACGGGAGCGGCCATGCGGCGACTGGAAAATCATTTTTCCACAAAAGCGGAACCGGAGTTTGTAGTTTTCGCGGAAGGCGAAATGTTACGTCTAAGAAGTGCACCTGATAAAGAACCAGTCGATTTCACGCCAGGATTGGCCGCAATTTCACTGAGCACTGACGGCAAAACTGTTTATTACTGCGGTTATGGCTCGAATCGAATTTTCTCAGTTGATGCGCAGTTGCTTGCTGATCCGAAATCATCGGAAAAGGATGTAGAAAAAAGTGTGAAGACCGTTGCGACTACGATCACCACACCAAGTGGAATTGCTGCTGATGCGCAGGGACATATTTTCTACACCGATGTTGAAGACAATTCAATTTGGGCTCGTCAAAATAATGCCGCGGATAAAAAACTGTGCCGAGACGATCGTCTCATCTGGCCGGAACATTTGTTTATTGCACAAGATGGTTACATGTACGTATCAGCAAGCCAATTCAATAGACGCCCGCAGTTCCATTACGGCAAAGATCTCACTCAAAAACCATTTTATGTTTTTCGCTTGAAAATGAGCCAAGTTGAGTAATGGGGCGATTCTATTTTATAGCGACTGCCTTCGATCCCAATGCTTTTTGAATTTTTTCGGCAGTGCCGGTACCGGGAACGGGTGTAAAAACAGAAGCAGTCAAATCACGGTAACCAAATATGGTGAAGAGGTTGAAATGGCCAACCAGCTCACCCAGCTCGGTATGATTCAAATGAATTGGTTTGAGCAAATCTTCTCCATCCAATAACTCATATAACGACCACCAACGTCTAAAGTCTTCGCTTTTTTCTTCTAAAGTACGCACAAGTCCGAGCATTTCCGGATCATCCGTATAACGTGCGTAATTGAGCCGAAAGAATGCCACGAGATTAGACATGTAGAATTCCAAATCTACCCACAGTTTTTGGCGCTCTTGATCGAGCACCAAACCATTCATGATGTTGTAACGCTTCTCCACTGCATCAGGCGGATATTTATAAACCACCATCGCAGCTTGATTAAAAGCGACCAGATCAAATTTATAGTTCAGAATTAAAGACGGACACGGACCAAGATAGTCCAGTGTGCTCTGCAGTGATGAAGAAAGAGATTCAGGGTTTGGAGCCAATCTTGGCTGATCGCCAACTGCCAATCTGAACAAGTGTCTTTTCTCTTCTGCGCTGAGTCTGAGTACTGCAGCCAATCGATCCAGGACATGATTGGACACATTGATGTCGCGCCCTTGTTCGAGAAATGTATAAGTGGTTGTTCCAATGTTGGCGAGCAGTGCAACTTCATCTCGGCGCAATCCTGGTGTGCGCCTGCGAGAGCCTTCCGGAAAGCCAAAATCCTTAGGCGAAAGCCTTTCTCTGCGGCTGCGCAGAAAATGTTTCAGCTCATCTCTTCGGGCATCTGTGGGCACTGCAATTTGAACTGGCAAGAAACGACTAAAGGACGCCCGAGCTTGAATCCATTAGAAATCATAACACCGTGCTTTCATTCACGATAGGATGATGTTCAGAAAAGGAAAAGCTCAAGCAGGAGAACTTATGAGTAGTGCAACCGAATCCAGTACCGTTGAGTACAGTTCCTCGTTTCGCTCGGTCAAAATAGCAAAATCCGGTCATATTGCCGAAGTAGTGCTTGTCGGCCCCGGCAAGGGAAATGCGATGGGACCAGACTTCTGGCGGGAAATGCCCGCTGTTTTCGAGATGTTGGATGCCGATCCCGAAGTTCGAGCAATACTCCTTTATGGAGATGGCAAAACTTTCAGCTATGGTCTTGATTTGCCGGCCATGATGAGTGAACCGGTTTTCAGTGTGGGCGGCAAGAAATTAGCGAAAGAGCGGACAGACTTACTCGATATGGGTCTAAAAATGCAGAAAGCAATGAATAACGTTGCCGACACTCGCAAACCTGTAATCGCCGCCATTCACGGATGGTGCATTGGCGCCGGTCTAGATTTAATTTCAGCAGCCGATATCCGCTTGGCTTCTAGTGATGCCAAATTCAGCCTGCGTGAAGTGAAAGTAGCAATTGTGGCCGACATGGGCAGTTTGCAAAGATTACCTCTTGTAATCGGCGAAGCTCATACTCGCGACTTAGCTTTTACGGGCCGTGATATCGATTCCCAATACGCCTACAAGATTGGGCTTGTTAGCGAAGTGTTTGAATCTCCTGAGGAATTGCTGGAAGCAGCCCGAAAGAAAGCAGCTGAAATTGCCGGCAATCCACCACTGGTGGTGCAGGGCATTAAGAGAGTCATGAATGAAGCGCGCGACAAACAAATAGGAGACAGCCTGCGCAATGTCGTTTTGTGGAACTCTGCTTTTATGCACTCGAATGATCTGATCGAAGCAATGCTTGCCTTTCAGCAAAAACGGCCGCCAAATTTTAAGGGCGAGTAACGGCGAGCCCTTTCTCAGACCAGGCCCGATCGATAACGGCAAGAAATTGATCCGATTCGGGCAACGTTCCAAAAGCATTTCCCCAATTGCCGTCTAATCGACTGGCGCAATAAAGGTCTGCCACCGCATTTGGTGAGTACTGCACCATAAGCGCAGCCGAAATACATTTAGCAAGACGCTCTGTTAATCGGCGAGCCGCTGGTTCAGTGGCATTGGCGATATCGATTTCCAGTTGTTTAGCAAATCGATCGAGGACAGCATTGTTTCCTTTGACAGATCGCCATTCCTCTTGCACCACTTCCAGACCATCTGGCGTTTTGGAAAGAGCCCGTAAAAGATCCAAACACATTACATTACCGGAACCTTCCCAGATTGAATTGAGCGGCATCTCTCTGTAGATGCGCGCCAAATTGCCTTCCTCTACGTAACCGTTTCCACCCAAAACTTCCATGGCTTCAACTCCCATGGCCGGTGCTCGTTTGCAAATGAAATACTTAGCTGCCGGTGTCACGATGCGACGAAAATGGCCTTCACGTTCGTCATCTTGTGCATCGAATGCGCGTGCCGTTCTCATGATCAATTGCGTTGCTGCCTCTACTTCAAGAGCAAGATCGGCAAGTACATTTCTCATAAGGGGTTGGTCGATAAGTTTTCGTTGGAAGGCCGTGCGCATGGAGGCATGATGAATTGCCTGCACAAGGGCCTGGTGCATTAGTCCAGTTGAACCCAAACCACAATCCAATCTTGTATAGGTAGCCATCTCAATAATGGTTGGCACACCGCGCCCTTCTTCACCAATTAACCAGGCGTGTGCCCCGAAGAATTCCACTTCACTTGATGCATTTGATTTGTTGCCAAGCTTGTCCTTAAGCCGTTGAATGCGAATTGAATTGAGACTACCGTCTGCTAAAAAGCGGGGCATGAAAAAACAAGACAATCCCGCCTTAGCTTGAGCCAATACAAGAAAGGCATCACACATTGGTGCAGAAAAAAACCACTTATGACCAACAATGCTGTATTCACCTGTTTGAGCGTCGATCAGAGTAGCCTGACTTTTGTTAGTTCGGACATCAGATCCGCCCTGCTTCTCAGTCATACCCATGCCAATCAAGGCACCGGTTTTACCTGCAACGGGTTCAAAACGGCGATCGTACGTGCGGGTAAATAGCTTGGGAAGCCATGTTCCAGCAAGCATTTTATTTTTACGCAAAGGTGGCACTGACGCATGGGTCATCGTAATGGGGCATTGCGTGCCCGCCTCTATTTCAGTAAACATAAGGGCGGCCGCTGCTCGAGCGACATGAGCACCGCGTTTGGGCTCCGCCCAGGAACTGGAATGAATACCCTGTCGGACAGATGCGGCCATCAACTCATGCCAGGCTGGATGAAACTCCACCTCATCAATACGGTGACCGTATCGGTCAAATGTTTTGAGAACGGGCGGATTTCGATTGGCGAGCGCACCGAGTTCAATCGTTTCCGCTCTGCCAAGATATTCTCCGAACTTAGTTAAGTCCTCGATTGCCCAGTCGGCACCTTCTCTTTTTACAGCCTCCAGAAGTGCCATGTTGGTAGTGAAGACGTTGTAATCAACAAGCGGAGTCGTCTGGTTTTCGACTTCATGAGTTATGCAAAATTCTGGTGGGTCAGGGTCAGACAAGACAATATCTCCGCATTGGTACCAGTTCTTAAGTTCTGCGTATGGCTATCTCGGCAGTGCGGCCTGAGTATCGATCTTCTGTAAAGAACCTGCCAAATCTGAATAACCCTGCCAGGACTGTTCGAGATTGGCCATGCCTTGTTGGTAGTTGGCTCCCGCTTTTGTACCGCCCGTTATTGGCTTTACTTGTGGCAAATCAGCAAGAGCACCTTCTGCCGCCTGGAAACCGTTGGCAGCAGCACGATGCAGCCAATTTGAACCTTCAACCAGGTTCATGGGCACACCGTCACCCTTAAGATACATATTGCCGAGTTGATATTGCGCTTCCGCGACATTCTGCTTGGCGGCCATCTTTAGCCATTTGCTTGCTTCTTTCGGATTTTTGGCGAGACCTTCACCGGTGTAGAGCATCATGCCAAGGCGCGTCTGCGCTTCTTTTACACCCTTTCCAGCGGCCTTCCGGTAATACATCGCTGCTTTATCTGCGTTCTTATCAACACCGATTCCCTTCTCATAGAGTTGCCCTAAAATGCTCTGTGCTTGCGGGTGTCCTTTGACGGCGACATGGCAAACACCGTTATAACATGCCTCATATTTACCGCTATTTGCGGCAGTACGAGCCTGTTCCAGCTCATCCACATCAGCTTTAGTTGAGTTATAGGCAGGGGCCGGTAGCGCGCATAGAAGGCTTAAGAACATGCAGCTGGTCAGCTGAGGCAATCGTATTGCCACCACATTTGATATCTTATATGGTGCATTTGCTCGTTTTGAATTCATAGACTTTCCTGCCGTACGGTTAACACTGTCGGCTTTTATTATGTGGTAATTGGCTGATTTTTGGGAACAAAGGTACTACCATAGCGCCATTTGTGAGTTTTTATAAATGGATTTTAAGGAAACTCTTTACTGCTCACCCAAAACGATTTGCCAGTCATGCGGCAAGGTTGTGGCTCCTCAGGCTTCCAACCCGTCCGATACACAGTTTTTTCTGCCCTTTTCCACGCTTTGTTCCTG
>CAJCIF010000084.1 GCA_903970355.1 Actinomycetota bacterium | reverse complement strand
GATCAACCACCACAAGTTCGCCGTCTGCCAGCCCGCGGACGTACTTGATGAGGCCCATAACCTCATCGCCACCCTTACGCAGCTTCTGCACGTACTCCGTGCGCTGGGCGTCGTCCTTGGAAAGGTCTTCCAGCTTCTTGTAGATTTCCGGTTGTTCCGCCACGATTTGATCGTATTGATGAACGAAATTACGAGATTTCGTTGCTTTCCAGGCGATCAGCGCGAATCCTAAATCCAAAAATGTCTTGGTAAGGTTGTTAACCTCCGAGACTATTTCTTTTGATTGGGCGTACCTTTGCGCTTCCGATTCACTCTGCTGCAAAAGGATGGTTAGAAAGCAAATGAAAATAAGCTCGAAGACCAGAGGCACCGAGACCAGTATCAGACCTTTCTGGGAAACGTTAAGCTTGAGCCACATCGTGACGTGATTGATCGGAGTCTGCCATTTGCCATGTTCCCGGTTGAATGTTTTAAGAAACGGCTCAGCGCGGGTGATGTTTCCATTGTAAACGCAAGCGCGCTACTCTTGAAATCTGCTTGCCGTTCTGGGATCCATTGACAAGGCGCTTAAGTATTCTTGTACAAAAGCGGCTTGCAAGCATCTGGCTTTCTATAATTTGACTTGGTTGCCGTATGCATAGTCAGGAGGTGCGATTTGAAAATCGCCGTTTGCGTCAAAGCCGTTCCAGACACAGAAACGAAGGTTGCTATTGGCGCGGATAAAAAGGATATCGATCGAACTGGTGTACGTTACATCGCCAGTCCGTATGATGAGTTTGCTATCGAAGAAGCAATTCGTCTAAAGGAAAAGCTCGGGGGAGAGACAGTTGGATTCTCATTGGGAGGAAACGAAGCTGTTGATGTTTTACGCGATGCGCTTGCTCGTGGACTGGACAGTGCCGTCCATTTGAAAGATGATCTTTTCAACAATCTCGATCCGCTTTCAACGGCAAAAGCTCTTGCTGCTGCCATCGCTGATGGTGGCTTTGATCTCATCCTATGCGGCCAACAAGGTGTAGGCGGAGACAACAATCAAGTACCGGCAATTCTTGCCGAACTTCTCAAACTCCCTCAAGCAACCGTTGTCGTAAAGCTTGAAATTGACGGCCCAAAATTTAAAGCCGAACGCGAAATTGAAGGGGCGCATGAAATGGTGGAAGGTACCCTTCCGGCAGTGATAAGCGCGCAAAAAGGATTGAATGAACCACGTTACCCATCTATTAAGGGAGTGATGGCGGCGCGCCGCAAAGAAATAACTACCAAGGATGCGGCCGCTCTTGGCGTAAAAGACGCAATCGAAAGTTCCAAAGCGAAAGTGCGCATTGTCGAATTTTCATTGCCGCCTTCACGTCCACAAGGAAAGAAAATTGAAGGCGATGCAGCCAGTCAGGCAAAAGAACTTGTTCAACTGTTGCGCAACGAAGCACGCGTCATTTGATGCAATTGAGGAGAATGATGCAATTGAGGAGAAACAATTAGATGGCTCAAGGAATTCTGGTTTTTATAGAACAGCGCAACGGACGCATCAGAAAGGCTAGTTTAGAAGCGCTTTCAGAAGCAATACGAAAAGCAAAACTGGTGGGTGGTGATGTTAGCGCCGCCATTCTTGGTGACGGGGTGCAAGCGCTTACTGCAGAGATAGTGAAATACAATCCTGCCAAAATTTATTGCACCGAAAGCGCTGAACTCAAAGAGTACGCAACTGAGTCTTATGCCGATGTCTTAAGCGAAATAATCAAGAAAGCCGATCCACGTTTTGTATTTGCTGCCAATACGGCGTTATCGCGCGATCTTATTCCAAGAGTGGCTACGCGTTTCGACGCTCCCTGTATTTCAGATGCTGTCGACATTTCTGTGAACGACAATTCTTTGGAAGTAACAAAGCCAATTTATTCAGCGAAAGCGTCCGGAAAATTTGCCTTCAACAATCCTATTTCCTTTGTTACTTTGCGGCCAAATGTATTTGCTGCTGAACCGGCTTCTAATGGGTCTCAACCCGTAATCGAAAATGTCGCCGCGCCGCCATTAAATGTGCGTGCAAAAGTGACGGAAACACATGCTGCCACAGGGACAAAAATTGAACTGAGCGAAGCTTCCATTGTTGTTTCCGGTGGACGCGGCATAAAAGGTCCAGAAAATTGGGGAGTGCTTCAAAATCTTTGTGATGTGCTTGGTGCGGCACTGGGAGCATCGCGTGCTGTAGTTGATGCCGGCTGGATAGATCACCAGCATCAAGTTGGTCAAACCGGCAAAACGGTGAGTCCGCAACTTTATATCGCTTGCGGTATATCGGGTGCCATGCAGCATCTTGCCGGTATGTCTTCATCGAAAGTAATTGTTGCCATTAACAAAGATGCAGATGCGCCAATTTTCAAGCTTGCCACCTACTCTGTTGTAGGCGATGTTCTTGAGATAGTCCCGAAAATTGCTGAAGAAGTAAAACGGATCAATGAGAACTAGAATGCGATTTTAAGGCGAAGTGAGAAGCACTACGCCGATAAGATTTGTCGTTCTGCATCAAATTACTGAATTTCGTTTGTCAGAGATAAGGCGAGCTGGGCTGCCTCTTTTCTGTTTTTCCTAGCTGACCGAAATTTGTCCAAATCTCGGTCGGGCAATAGAAATGAAAATTGTCAGCATTAAAGGGGAACTGATTGCCTTTTTTTCACTTCTAATAGGTGTCCGAATTCTGGCTCTAATTCGGGCAGGTATTGAAACTCAAAAAAGGCAGGGCGTTCGGGTGTAGTTTGGTCTTTTAATGACAATTACGAAAGCGGCTCATGACAACCGATTCGTGCATAATTGAACTAGGAAGCAGCATTTGGATTATGAAAATTAAAAGCATGGTTTTTGGGATAACGTGCAGTATCAAATTGCACGGAAGTTCCAATGGGATTATTCTAGGTTTTGATTCTGATAAATATGGGGATATATTTTCGGTTGGACCTCTGAATGCCGTTCTAGTAGCCGAGATTGGTGGCTGAAATTGCAATACATGTGGAAGCATCTGGTATCAATACTTTGTATATACTCTTTCGCCGTCGCACCCGTCCTTGCAAGCGAAGTGAGTGCGAATGTCGTTCAGCACGCAAGCATAGATGTCGTTAGCCAAGATACGGATATTTCGAAAGTCATTCGGCAAGACACTCCTGCCATTGCTGAAGAATTAGGAGTGCCAATCTATCTTTGGTCAGCACCGGGTGTTGAAGAGCGTGGAATCGTGATCGCTATTCATGGCACCACACTTCATGGTGGCACATTCGATGCAATTGCACGTAATTTAGCTTCGCAAGGATATGTCGTATACGCTCCGGATTTGCGAGGTTTCGGCAGATGGAACACTCGCGCTGGTTACATAGATCACGAAGCAGATTTCTTTAAATCGCGAGCAGACATCGTAAGGTTGATTAACACAGCCAAACGTGACCATCCAAATTTGCCGGTATTTTCGATGGGTGAAAGCGTAGGTGCAAACTTGTCGTTATGGCTAGCCAGCATGGCGCCCGATTTGATAAGCGGCGTGATCCTTTCCGGCACTTGTATCACTCGCCATTTGGATCTTTGTCCGCCCATGTTTGTTGATGCGGCCCGAGCAGTATTTGCGCCGCACATGCAGGTTAATACCAAACCATATGTTCGTCGGTTTCTATCTGAAGATCCCGAAGTCCTGAAGGCTTATATTGCCGATCCCAACACCCGAAAAACAATGTGTTTGGCTGAATCGCTTGGCAGTCTGCACGTAAACAAATCAACGCTCTGGTTTGTGGATCACATTCCAGCCAATATGCCCATATTGGTTTTCAGTGGTACGAAAGACCGAATGTTCGACCAGGTCAAAACAGATAAGTATTTCAAGAAGAGCCATAAAACAGACTTGAAGCTCGTTTCGCTTGTTGGAAGAGGACACATTCAGTTAGAGACTTCCTATCTAAAAGAAGATGTGCGGAAAGAAGTTTCCGATTGGTTAATCGCGCATACTCCAACAACTGACAGAAACACCGTTAGCAAAGCAGTGCAGCATTCCGCAAACGAAGG
>CAJCIF010000083.1 GCA_903970355.1 Actinomycetota bacterium | reverse complement strand
TTTCATTGTTAGAAATGGTGTTCTTTTCTTTCTCGGCTCAGACTATTCAGGACGCCGCGCTCAAATAGAAGCGCAGATTAATGCCGACTTTGCGGCAGGACATTTGTCCAATCGCAACGTCAAAGAATTGCAAGAACAGCTTTCTGAAATCGGAGCGCTCGAATCAAAACGTCGTTCGGATGGAACATACAGGACATCGACGGCTCGCCAAATTGAAAAGAAGTTCTCGCGCTTGCAAGCTGATTATTCTGAAGATCTCGCTGAAATCAACTCCAAGCGAGCCAAGATTGGTATCAACAATAACTGATCAAAGTTAAACAAAGTAACGCAACGGTCGTCTCAAAAGAGGCGACCGTTTCTCTATTTAGAAAGCAACGCAGGTTCCTTATCGCCTTTCTTTTCGTTGGAGAGGGTTGTGGCGTCTTCGATATTTTGTACTGTGATCGTATGTCCGAGAGACGTCCCTTTGATTGCAACAAAAAATCCTTTTGATTGCGCTGCATTTTCGATATATTGACGTGCCTGTTTGCTTCCGCTTTTATCGAGCGCGTACCAACTATTGTTTGCATACAAGAGGAAAGGCCGCTTTGTAGAAAGGGCAGTTTCTTTTGCGTAATTGGTTAAACAGTCTTTGGGATCGATTTTCAATACACAGCCTTTCATGTTTTCAGTATCAATTAAGTAGCCAATCCAGACACCCGCTTTTTCGGATTCGTTTGGCATCGCCAGAGGAGAAGAGGATTTCGGCATACCGAACGGAAGTTGTGCCATTACGGATGGCGAGGCTATGGCGAGTAATAGGCTTAAGCAAAAGAATTTTCTGATCATGTGTTATGTACTCCCAATATCCGGTCAATCTTCCCCTGGAATGCGGACGGCATCAGCTCTTCGTTTCGCTTCCTTGCGAATTTCGTTTGCTTTTTCCTTGGCCTCTTTTTTGATTTGCTCAATCATGTATGGTGGTGCGCCGCGGGTTCTGTAACCAGTGTCTGGATCCCGATAGCGATACATGCCGTTTTCTTTGAGATCTTCGATATCTTTTTCGGACTGATCCATAACAGCCTTGGCTTCTCTTTCGCCCTGCGCCATAATCTCACTCTTGTGAGCACGCAAAAACTTTACTTGATCCGGTTCGCTATTTGATGAGGAGTCTGGACTCGAATGCGTTCCACTCGTACCCCATGCCGATGGTCTTTGCCAACTGGGCGTTGCCTGCGGTTGTGCGGCGCGTGCCATGTATGTATCTAGATACTGAACGGCATTTTGAGCAAGGGCCGCCGTATCCTTGTCTGGCTTGCAAGTTAAACAAGTTGCATATGTTGCTCGCGCTTTTTTGAAATCCTTCAATTGGGCATAGCAATTTGCCAGCTGGAATTGGGCCTTGAAGGACTTCGGCTCGCTCTTTACTACCTTGAGGAATTGATCTCGGGCTGCAGCGAAATTTTGCTTTTCGTAGTTCTGGCTTGCTTGGTCGTACAACGAAGGCTTTGCTATTGCACTCGTTGCGCTCAGACTCACAATTGACGTAATAAGTAAGGTTCGCAAGCTTATCATTGTGCATAATCCGAATCAGCTGAGATATTTTTGCATAAGTTCAGGAAATCGTTATTGTGTGGCTTTCATTGAAGGCAATTGATTCGCTAGCTAATAAGACGGAAATGATATTATATGTGGTGGCAGACCAGTGCGCGCCGGCATTTGTGGATAAAGCAATTGCTTAGTAGAATGGGCAAGTTGCGAGGTGCTATTGGCGCGTGAGAATCAATTCGAAGATATTGCCGGTTGGCTTAAGTTGTCTGGGGATGGCTCTGTCTCTGGCTGTCCCATTGGTTGCAAATAGTGAACCCGTGGAGATTCAAATTACCAGTCCTTCTTTTAGGGAAGGACAGACAATTCCGAAAGAGTTTACTGGCGATGGCAGCAACCTCTCTCCTCCTTTACAATGGCGAGGAATACCAGCGGGTGCCAAATCTATCGCTCTTATTTGCGACGATCCTGATGCTCCTGGCGGAATCTGGATCCACTGGGTTTTGTTCGATCTGGCACCGAATCTCCAGGGACTCCCCAAAGGAGCCTCTTCAAGCGGTCTGAAAGATGCCAAACAAGGCACGAACAGCTTTAGAAAAATTGGCTATGGCGGGCCTGCTCCTCCGCCTGGGAAACCGCATCGTTACGTTTTTAGAATTTATGCACTCGATATCATCCCAAGCCTCTCAACCGGCGCAACTGCCAGAGATTTGGAACTTGCCCTGCAGGGCCACGTCCTTGCTAAGGGCCACATTATGGGCATATATTCGAGATAGAAATAGGCGGTTTTAGTCTTGCTTACAATTTCCGATCGATTTTCTCTTTTAAAAATGGATTGGTTAACCAAAGCCGGGCAGTCGCTCTTGCCACCAGGGCACTGGGCGGGTCCAAGCCAAAGTGAAGTTTTGGTGGATGGCGACAACAAGACACTCTACCTGACCTTTGACGATGGACCTTTTCCTGAGACGACCGAGACGCTTTTAGAAATTCTGGAACGAGAGGAAGTGCTTGCCACTTTCTTCTTAATTGGAGAACACGTTAGCCGCTATCCCGAGCTTGCTGAACGGGTTTCCAGAGGCGGACATGCAATTGGCAGTCATTCCAATAAGCATTTTCTCCTGCCGGCTTTGAGTGCAAATGCGCTGGAAAAGGATTTACGTTCAGCCAATGCTGCCATCGAAGATGCTACCGGCCAAACGCCAAAACTTTTTCGGCCACCGTACGGAATCATCGATAATCGTTCTGCACAATGCTTGAAAGACCTGGAAATGGAAATTGTTTACTGGGGATCGGTACCCGAAGATTGGCAAGCAGTAGGCACAAATAGAGTGGTGGAGCGTGTTTCTAGCAGTATGCAAAATGGCAAATTGATCGTTCTCCATGAAGGCAAGCATATTGCCGAGCAAACAATCTTGGCGACTCAAGAGATCATTGCCCGTGCCAAGAAAAGAGGATTTAAATTCGGCATCATTTCGCCTTCCGCCAGCTTATAATTTGATTTCGTTGTTCTCCCAACTATCTCTGGCTTCTGAGGCTTCGTAAAGCGCCGTGCTAGATTTTCGCCCGCCTAAAGATTCGTCTGCTTTGATCGGTGCAATGAAACTCGTGCTGCCTCTTTACATGAAGTTTCAGTTGCATGGCACACGCGTTGAGTTGGTGCCCGGTGCCCTTGAACGTTTTAAAAAGGTAGCCGGTAAGCGCGGCATGATTTGCCCGAATCACAGCAACCGGCATGATCCTCAAGTAGTTTTTGCCCTCGCAAAAATATTGGGTGAGGATGTCAATTTTGTAGCAGCGCGAGAAGTTTTCGATTGGGATAACGGCCGCAATGGCTGGTGGATCCAGCATCTTGGTGGTTATTCGGTGGTGCGCGGTGCACCCGATCGCGAATCTTTTAAGACTACTCGCAGAATCATTGCCGAAGGCAAAAAGAAGTTAGTGCTCTTTCCGGAAGGTGAAATTTCAAGGCAAAACGACACGCTTATGCCATTAGAATCCGGAGCCGCGCAATTATGTTTTTGGGCGGTTGAAGAACTGGCAAAGTCTCATGCAGAAACGAATGGCAAGGAAGAGCCAGTCTTCATAATTCCAGTCGCGCTCAAATACACATATGCCGGCGACGTGCGCGCCAGCATGATGAAAACTCTCAAACTTCTGGAAGACGAAACTGGTATCACCCCTGGTGCTAACGATTCGCTTTATACGCGTTTGAGACATGTGGCTGTTCAATTGTTGATTACGCTGGAAAAAGAATACGGTGTTAAACCGGCCGCCGAGGAAACAATCGATCAACGTATCAATAACTTGCGCAGTTACATACTCCACAACGCCGCCCAACTTTTGCACATCACTTTGCCGGAAGGTGAATCACAGCTTTCCCAGGTACGCGTGTTGCACAACGCAATGGACGATTTCGTATATGCGGATGATCAGCCCAAGTCGGATTACCAAAAGAAAATTCACGAACAAAAGGCGTCCATGGTGCGTGGTCTGTATAAGGACCTGGATCGCGTCGTCAATTTCATTGTTATTTATGAGAATTACTTTCGCGAGAGAAATACTCAGGAACGATTTTCCGACATGCTAGAGCGCCTGGAGGGTGAAATAATTGGCGGAGATCCGACGATTAAAGGCGAGCGGGTTGTATATGCGAATGTAGGTGAGCCGATCGATATGACTGCTCTATATCCTGAATATAAATCGGCGAAGAGAAAAGTGTTGCAGACAGTGACGTCGAACCTGGAAACGCAATTATCCACTATGCTTGCCGAACTTGAAAAACGTCGCATCCCTATGGCTATTGATGCAACTGAAGTTTAAAGGCGGAGTATTGCTGTGGTAAATCTGTGGGGTTTTCTCAGTCGGGCGGAGCTTTTGTGGCCGGAACGCGAGGCTCTTGTCGACGGAAACCGCCGCTTCAAGTACCGCGAACTTGTTGTCCGGATCAGGCGGCTTGCCATGCAGCTTGCAAAGCTGGGCGTAACTAAGGGCACGGTTGTCTCAATCATTGCACCCAATGGTGTTGAGTTTTTTGAGACCTACTATGCCTGCGCCATTCTGGGAGCGATTCTCAATCCAATCAATACGCGTTTATCGACCGGAGAGATTGCCCAAATTTTGTCCGATGCCGGATCCTCAACCCTCATCTTGAGCGCCCGGCGCTCGGAATCCGTTGCTGATTTTTGTAAGGCTAATCCAGCACTTGAGCTCATTATTTTCTTCGGTGGCGAACCGGAAGTTCTGCCGCCTTTGATGAGCTTTAACTACGACTCTTTGCTCAAACTTGGCGAGCAATATACCCTCGATGCATTCGCTACCACTGCCAGCGATTTAGCCCAAATCTACTATACGAGCGGCACAACGGGCAAACCAAAAGGTGTGATGCTGACGCACCAAAATATCGTTACGCATGCAATCTCAGCAATCGCGGAATTGCAGCTTTCAACAAACGATGTCTGGCTTCATGCTGCCCCCATGTTCCACCTTGCCGATGCCTGGGCTACCTTTGCTATTACGGCTGTTGGCGGGAAACATGTAATGCTGCCCGTTTTCGATGCGAGCAATGCGCTGCGATTGATCCAGCAGGAGGCTGTGTCAATTACTAATGTCATTCCGACGATGGTGATTGCCATGCTGAAGAATGAGCAAATCACCAAGTACGAGTACAAGAGTCTGCGTTTGCTTTTAACCGGCGGAGCACCAATTAGTTCAGAGCTAGTCAAAAAGCTGATTGATGTTTTCAAATGCGAGTATGTGCAAACATACGGGCTCACGGAAACAAGCCCTTATTTGACATTCAGTTTACCTAGCAGCTCGAACAAAGCCGCTTCCTTTGACGAATACGTTGCAGAACGAAGCCGCACCGGAAGACCGTTTATGCCGGTTGAGCTGAAGGTTGTTCATCCTGATGGCACGCCGGTTGCTCCCAACGACAAAGAAGTTGGCGAAATAATTGTGCGCGGACCCACTATTACTCCTGGCTATTGGAAGCAACCCGAAGCTACTGCTGAAGCCTTTTCCAATGGATGGTTCCATACCGGCGATCTTGCTGTTATGAATGGCAATGGATCGATCAATATTGTCGATCGCAAAAAGGATGTCATCTTAACGGGTGGTGAAACCGTTTATTCAATTGAAGTAGAGAATGTTCTCTACACACATCCAGCGGTGCAAGAGTGTGCTGTAGTTGGCATTCCTCATACCTTATGGGGTGAATCTCTCAATGCCGCCATTGTCAAACGAACTGCTACGGAAGTAACCGAAGCGGAGTTGATTGAGTATGTGCGCG
>CAJCIF010000082.1 GCA_903970355.1 Actinomycetota bacterium | reverse complement strand
AAGGGTACCAAGCATGACGCCAGTTTTTGTAAGATGTGTTTGTTCAAAATCAGTAGCACGGGCAATACCAAAATCTGTAATTTTGACCGTGCCGTCCTTCAATATAAATATGTTGTCTGGTTTCACATCACGGTGGACAACGTTCATAGTGTGGGCAAAAGACAACCCAGCCACAACTTGTTTGAATATGGAGTAATAGTGATTGACCCCCAATTTGCCGCCGTTGCTCACGATTTCGCGCCGGAGACTGTGGCCTTCCAGATACTCCATAACGTAAAAGTAATTGTCCGATTCCGTTGAGACATCATATACGGTGACAATATTAGGATGGGCAAGGCGAGCCGCTGTAGCAGCCTCACGCCGAAAGCGGTCTTTAAATTCTTGCGATTTAGCCGGGTCTATGTTCCCAAATATCAGCTGCTTAATGGCGACAAGCCGATTATTGACGGGATCGAAGGCCTGATAAACAATGCCCATGCCGCCGCGCCCTATCTCGCCCAGCAGCTTATAATGACCAAAATCTTCGGTCATTCCCCTGATTACTCAACTGCAAAAACTAATTCCGTCTTGCCGAATGTCAAACGGTCGCCGGCGTATATCTGCTTGCGCTCATTCAATACTTCGCCGTTCAAATAGGTACCGTTTGTACTGCCTAGATCTTCTACCCAATAGCCGCCTTGCATTTGAAGAACCCAGGCATGGTGGCGAGAAATGTAGTGATCGTTGGTGATGGAGATGTTGTTAGTTTGATCGCGCCCAATCTTGCTGACTGATTGGGTGAGGGCATATCGTTCGCTTGTGGCTTTGTTATAAAGGAAAGCTGGTCTGGCTGGCGCCCCGGGTGTGTCTTTGCGGGGCGGGAAATTGAGAACATCGGCAGAGCGAGCCTGCGGAGCCTGTTCTTGCACCTGCGCTTGCCCGAATTGCGCACCATCGGCACGACCGTTATTGGTACCGCATACCGAGCACGTTCCTTCCGGGGTGACAGCACCCCCACATCTAACGCACTCTCGTATGCTGCTCATCATGATATTTACTTGGCACCGTTATCTGAGTTCGAATCCAAATACTGGATTGCTACTACAGTTACGTTATCTGGAGCGCCGCCATCGAGTGTTTGTTTGACAAGCTCATCACAAACGACATCGGGCTCCTGCTTTTTCAGTACCACGTCACAAATTTGTTCATCCCTCAAAACGGTAGGCAATCCGTCCGAGCAAAGCACGATCCAATCCTTCGCCTTGACGTCAACAGGCGTGTGGTCTACCTCTACCTTCTCTTCGTGCCCTAAACAGCGCGTGATTAAGTTTTTATAAGGATTGATTCTGGCTTGTTCTTCTGTAAGACGGCCGGCTCGAACCATTTCCTGGACGACCGAGTGATCGTTGGTCAAAAGAAGTGGTTTGCCATCTCTCAGCAAATAGGCTCGAGAGTCGCCAACATGGGCAATTTGAATGAAGTTTTTATCAGACTGGACGGCCACAACAACGGTGGTACCCATTCCGCGAACGGCGGCATCTTCTTCCGCTTCATGCCAAACAGCGTCGTTGGCACGATGTACTGCGTCTACGAGCCATGAATGAATGGCATCCTGGTCGTCCATACTGGGCGGACTTGCCTCCCAGTGCTGTTCGATTGCTTCGACTGCCAACTTGCTCGCTTTGGCGCCACCAACCGCTCCACCCATTCCATCAGCAACTGCGAATACACGCTGATCCGGGCTCACGTAGTAATTGTCTTCGTTTCTTTGACGCTGGCAACCTGCGTCAGTTCGTGCGGCAGCACGCCATTTCAGCATCGTCTATCTCCGTTGCTCCCTCATTCGCCTGGACGGTTCGAACGTTTTATCAAGCTACCAGGCTTCGCCACCAATTGCCACAATATAATTGCCCCCATTAGAGCATTTCCAATCAAAAACATATTGGTATCAAAGTGGACTTTGGCAACAATATTTGCTAGCCAATAAAATACATTCAACACAAGTTGAATTACAACGAAAAGAGCAGATTGATTTGATCTTTCTGATCTCTTTTTCAGCTCTAATTCTAGCTCTTCTATTCGATTGTAGATCTTAGCCGGATTTGCGGATTCCGACACACTACTAATCATCATTTTTGGCGCATGATTACCTTTACCATTTGTAGAAGGCGTGGAATCGGCTTTTGTAGCGCCATTATTTGCAACCGCTCCATTGTGGAGAGCTGGCTTTCGAGGTTGGGTTTCAATGATGCGGGGAGGAACTAGTGGTTCCGCTCGCTTGTCGCCCTTTCCATTCGAAGATCGATCTGTGATTGCGAGGCGCTTGGGTTCATCGAGCAAATTGACTTTGTGACGGTAAAGCGCTTTCAAGATGCCGGCAGCTTGAGAAGGTTGATTCATCACCCATTTCTGTAAAGCTGGTTTAGCGGCATCTATAAAGCTAAAGTCCGGTTTGAGAGTGCGGGCAATTCCTTCCAAACTGGCTCCTGTTCTAATTAAATACGCAAGTGTGGGAGGCAGGCGCAAAGCACGTTCTATTGCAATCTGGTCTATGTCTTTCTCGAGATGCGAAAAGTCAAGATCTCTTACAGAACGGCCGCTGTAGTAATCAATGAATGGTTGGAGTGCCCTTTCAATGGGGGCAACGTTAGCGGTTTGCTTTATTACACCAAGTGCAAGCAAATGCTTAGTGAGTTCGGCTGGATTCTTGTTAACCACGTCACTGATACAACCGAGCAAAGCTTCTCTTTGGCTATTGCTAATTTCACCGACCATGCCAAAGTCATATATAACAATTCGTCCTTCGCTCGTTACTGCTAAATTGCCTGCATGCGGATCAGCATGGAAAAACCCATGTGAAAGAACTTGATCCATATAACAAGCTATTAGTTGCTTACCGATCTTTTCCAGGTTGTATCCTGCTTTGGATAGATCGCGAATTTTGTCTATCTTCGTACCGTCAATAAACTCAAGAGTAATGACGCGCCGGCTAGTATGTTTCCACATGACGCGTGGAATCACTATTTCAGAGTGATCTCGCAAAGCAAAGCGAACGCGATCCGCATTGCGACCTTCTTTGATGTAGTCGATTTCTTCAAAAAGCGTTTTGCCGAATTCATCTGACAGCTCGAGCCAACTGTCCCAGTCACCTTCCAGATGCAATAGTTTGGAAAATTTAGCAAACCAGCGCATGCAGCCGAGATCCTGATAGAGGATGGCAGCGAGATTAGGGCGCTGAATTTTAACAGCAACAATTCTTCCGTCTGTAAGAGTAGCCTTGTGCACCTGCCCTATGCTTGCTGAAGCAATCGGTTCCAGATCAAAGGAGAGGAAGATATCTTCCGGGAAATAGCCAAGCTCACTGCGCACTGTCTGCCTTACTTGTTCGCTCGAAAATGGCGGCACCCGATCTTGCAGTAATGCCAGTTCTTCAGAGAGTTCAGCGGGAAGAAAGTCACGGCGTACCGAAAAGAATTGCCCAAGTTTGATAAAGGTGGGGCCGAGATCTATGAGGGTTTGGGTAAGATGGCGAGCCCGTTTTCGTCTGTGAGCGGAACGTGCTTCCTTTGAAAGTGACTCTGATTTCCTTTCTTGCCAGCTCGCCATCGTAAACGAGCGCAACGTTTCGA
>CAJCIF010000081.1 GCA_903970355.1 Actinomycetota bacterium | reverse complement strand
TCTGGTACTGTCATTTTTGTTTGCCGCTGGTATCGGTAAAAGCGTTTCCACGCCAATGAAACTTTTAAAGAGAAGGGTAGCCGATCTGTCAGCACAAAAGCCCAACCCTACCGAACTTACTGGCGCATCAGGAGAGTGGCTGGAGCTAAGCGATAAAATTGAAGGCGCCATTGCTGGTTTGCGATCGAACGTCCAAAACCTGCGCGGTCAGTTGAGCAAAGTTTCAATTGAAGCTGAGGAAAAAACAGAGCAAGCCGAGACAACCAATAACCAATTTGATGCTCTCAACAGACAGGTATCAACGCAGGCAAAACAACTGAGCGAAACATCAAAGCAGCTAAACAATGCCAATCAGCAAGCTGTTTCACTGCAACATAAGCTGGATGCCGTTCTGCAAAGTTCAACGGAAGGTTTTCTGCTTCTCGATCAATATGGAAATGTTCTCAGTGCAAACCCTGTATTTTTGCATTGGACTGGATCATCGGAAGCAGAAATTGCCGGAAGACTTTGCTTCGATCTCATCAAAAAACCAGGCGAGCCTCGTGGAAACGATAAACAAAGCGCTAGGGTATTCGTAAAACACAGCGGCGATCCGGGTGACCTGATCAATCAGTTTTATCCGGAAGGGGTTGTCTATCACCGTTCCCAACCAAAAGCAGTAGAGGTGCTGGCACACCTTCAGCCTGTTGGTGGTGATGATTCAGAGATTAAAGGCTACATCATGGTGTTGCGCGACAAATCTCTGCGCAGCGAAATCGCCCAACTGCGATCGGAAATTGTAGGAATGCTATCTGAATCTATCCGTGCTCCGATCGTAGCAGCAGAATCTCGCTGGGCAACAATTTTACGCAACGCACCAGATACGATGCACCCTTCAGTAGGACAATCCCTGGCGGAATTGCATACGCAATACGAACACTTGCTGGGAATCATCGACAGCTTGCTTATGGTTTACGGCGGCATTATGCCAACCCCGGTTACCACCAAAGAATCTTTTGCCGTACAACGTCTCATTGCAGATTGCCTGGAAGAATTCTCACCACTGGCTCGTGAGAAACAACTACACTTAGATTACAAAGGTGTAGCCGGCTTACCGAACATTTCCACCAATCGCGAAGCTGTCAAAGCAATCTTGCATCAAATTATCGAAAAATCGATTTCGCTTACTGAAGTTGGTGGCAGAGTGCGTGTGGAAGTTCAAATCAAAAACAGCGAGTTGCGCATAGCTGTTAACAGTTCCAGCTCACTACCGGAGACAGAAGTAGCCGACATGTTCGTTGGCTTCATTCCAGGTAAACACGCCGAAGACACTTACAGCTCTCGTCTTTCTATGTACCTTGCCCGCAACAACGTCGAACGACTGGGCGGTAAAGTCTGGTCCGAAACCCTATCCAACAAAGGCACCGGCATCATCTTCACCGCGCCTGCGTAAGCACAAATCGAAACAACGTGGGAGCAACTTTCTCATGCTTCGCAATTTAGTAAGCCTGCTTACGGCTGTATCGATCATCTTCTATTTGTTCTATTCGCCCTTCCCGTCTCAAGCGGACAACGAATCGATTGGTGATTATTCACCGCATGGATTAACGTATCCAAAAGAGTACGTCGATGCCTTTACGTATTACCGCAAAGCGAAAGAAGAGTTTGAACAAGGACATCTAAACCAGGCATTATTGAATTGCGATTACAGTCTAAATTTTCCAAATCATCGCTACCCGTCACCTGCCATTGATGTTCATTTTCTCAAAAGTAGAATATTGAAAAAAATGCACAAAGATGAGAGTGCGAAAAGAGAGTTTGGACTGGGTACATACTTGCTTACCATTACCACTGGCCAATCGATTTATACAAATCGAACTGCACTAGAAGCGTTCAAAGAAACTGGATTTGACGTATCTGCAGCCCGACCAAATCCGGAAAACGCAAAACATATTATTGATGAAATCGAAACACTAGTAAATTTAGAGAATGCTCTGACTATTGAAAAGCTCGAATCAACTCTGCATTTAAACTTTCGCAACCAGAAAGTAGATTCTCAGGGTATAACGCACTGCTTAAGCGGTCCAACATCAGAATGGGCCTATATAAATTATTCTGGTGGCCCACAATCTTATTCAATAGAGTTAGGCGCAGATCCACTTTTTGCATTCATTACCGAAGAAATGGCATTAGCACGTTTTGGCAAGACCAGTGAACGCGAATTGATAATCACCCATCCACCGCGTGGACACGAACTGTTCTACCCAAATCATCATCTCAGTTTGTATTTCGAATTAAAAGGATCGCGCCCATTATCTCGCGTCTATATTTCTTGGCGTAGGACCAATTAACACTCGCTATTTGGAAAAATCTCAATTCCATTTCTACGCCGTTTTCTGTCGTCTGCGGTCTCGCTTATTCGCCGAAATCGACCATTGTCTTTCGGAACACTTGAAACCTTTTATCTTGCGAATAAGACAGGCATGCTCGAATATCTTCAGGCTTCAGCTCAGGATGATCTCGCAAAATGTCGGTTTCTGTCCATCCTCTTCCTAAAAGTCCAATAACAGATTCGACAAGAATACGTGTATCTTTGATAATCGGCTTTCCATCAAGAATTGCCTTGTCTAAAATGATTCTCTCTTTCCAAAATGGGTCGCTTGGGGGTTGCATAAGAAAACCCTACCTAAGATTTGCCAACTCCATCTTAGCAAGTCCCAGATTTTCTGGTTCGCTAATATCAGAACTACTTGCGAACTGAACTATTGCTTCTAATCACTATGCGTGAATAGGGCTCAATTTCGCCAATACCTCATCCGTTTCTGCGACCAGTTTTTCAATAAGTTCCATTGCGGACATTTCCCGGGCGAGGCGGCCGCCCTGGCCACTCCAGAGGTTGGTGTATTCGATTTGGCCTGATTCATTAGCAGCTTGTCTAATCGGACGAGTCAGTTTGTTGTGATATGGAAAGGGCAATAAGGGCTTTTCGCTATTGTCCGTAATGAAAGAATTTTTGATGCCTCTTGCTGGTGCACCGGAAAATACTTTTGTAATGGTGGTGTCGTCGGCATCGTGTTCGCGAATAGCTTTTTTGTATTCGGCATTAACTGGGCATTCCGAAACGGTGAGAAAAGCTGTTCCCAATTGAACACCTGCAGCACCAAGGGCAAGCGCTGCTGCGATACCACGTCCATCCATAATGGCGCCTGCGGCTATAACTGGCACACTGACTGCGTCGACAAGTTGCGGTATAAGAGCCATGCTGCCAATCATCGAATCTTCATATGCGCCCATGAAAGTGCCTCGGTGTCCGCCCGCTTCAGAGCCTTGCGCGGTGATTGCATCCACTCCGGATTTAGCAAGCACTATTGCCTCTTTTACATTCGTAGCCGTGCCGATCACCAGAGTGCCATTCTTCTTAAATGCTTTCATCCATTTCTCATCAAGCGATCCAAGAGTGAAAGAAAAGACAGGAACCTTCGCTTCCAAAACCGCTTCCAGTTGAGCCTCAGAATCTATGCTTTTCTGCACTGATTCGGCAGCAGGAGCAGTTATTCCAAAACGTGAATAATAACCGTCTAAATGACTTCGTGACCTGGCAATTTGATCGTCGCTTGGAATTGCTTCCGGTTTAAAGGCAAACAAATTTACAGCGAACGGTTTGCTTGTTAGTGACCTGATTTCTGAAATTACTTTCTGTATTTCCTCAGGCGTTCTGTATTGCGCCCCGAGCGAACCAAGCGCGCCGGCTTCTGCAGCAGCAGCGACAAGTCTGGCATTGTCCGAACCGGCTATGGGTGCCTGGATGATTGAATACTTAGTTCCTAAGAACTTACATAGTTGCATTCCAATTTCCTCATTACAAGTGGTGAGCATACTAATGCCAGGCTTCTATATTAGAACGCGGGCAATCTTGACATATTTCGATCGCTTGTCCATAATAGCTGAAAATTATATGTAGGCACCTACGTAAGGGCCCTACATATATCTAAAACGTACCAGCGGAGAATTCGAAATGGACTATTTTAGCCAGTTTGGTAGCTTAGCACTGGGCGCCCGTTTGAGACGTCTGGGAGAAAAAGTTGGTCAAGATATCGCGACTATCTATAAAGAAGTTGATTCTGGGTTCGAACCAAGATGGTTTCCCTTTTTTCAATTATTGAGCACAAATTCTCCGTTATCCGTAACTGAAATTGCAGACAGACTTTCCATCACCCATCCGTCCGTCATCCAAATAATCGATGAGTTGAAAGAAAGAGGTCTGGTTACAGGTGTACCGGACAAAGTAGATAAAAGACGCACTCTTTTAAGCCTTACGCCAAAGGCACGCGCATTGCACAACATGATGAACAACATCTGGCGCGATTTGAAACAAGTAACAGATGACCTGATCAAATCCTCTGAAAATAATATTCTTGAACTACTCACAGAACTTGAAAAAGAATTGGAAAAACAGAGTCTCGACAAACGATTCCGATCTCTCAGGAGGAAGAATCAACAATTGTCTGTAAAGATCAAAGAGTACAATCCTAAACTCAAAAAGCACTTTGTCAGGCTCAATGAAGAATGGATCTCCAAATACTTCTCCCTCGAAGAACCAGATCGCAAGGCCCTGGCAAATCCAGAAAAGTACATTTTGAACAAGGGTGGATTCATTTTCTTTGCCCAAGTGGGTGATGAAATTGCAGGTACATGTGCTCTTTTAAAGCGCGATCGTAATGTCTACGAATTATCTAAAATGCGCGTGCTGGAAAAATATCAAGGTAAAAAGATCGGCTACAAGCTCATAGATGCTTGCAAATCAAAAGCTCTGGAAAACGGAGGAAAACGGCTAATTCTGGAAACAAACAGCTGTTTGAAATCAGCCATAAAGCTTTATTCAAATGCAGGATTTATTCACGTAACTGGAGATAAAGAGGAATCGTCGGGTTACTCTCCCGGACGTGCAGATTTCGCTATGCGATTGGATCTGCACAACCGTAACTAGTGCAATCACGTCTCGTTCGCATTGCGTCTTGTCAGCAGAATATTCATATGCTTTACATTGCCAAAGTATTATGGCTCACGAACAGTAGTCCGGTAACTAAGATGTCCACTGGATTTAGCCCAGTATTTTATTCGGCCGTGGAAGACCCAATAATTGCCACTGCGCGGGTTAACTTACGCAAGTGATAAGCAATATTGACTATCTAATGCTATCTTCAAAGGTAAGATCGACCCCTCTCTTTTCACAGCGAATTTGTTTCCGATTCTAAAAATTCTTCTTGTTGAAGATGCCCCTCTCGATGCCAAATTGCTTCAGAGGGCACTAAACGCAAGCAATATTGGAGAACTGCGTCACTCATCGGTAAAAACGCTGGCAGAGACTCTCGAGAAATTGAAGGAAGAACACTTCGATGCCATCGTGTTGGATTTAAATCTTCCCGACAGCAAAGGTCTCAATTCCGTTTTGCAAATTAGGGAAAAGGCACCGTCGCTGCCGATTATTGTGCTCTCCGGTGAGGACGACAGACAGCTAGCCTTCGATGCAGTCAAAGCCGGTGCTCAGGATTTTCTGGTAAAAGGACAACCAAGCAACGAATCGATTTGCCGAGCTATTCACTACGCCGTTGAACGAAGGCGATTTGAAGAACTTACTTTCGAACATTTTAAAAAAGTCGCCCTTCTCGATCAACTGCAAGAGTTTATGGCCGCTCTCACTCACGACTTGAAAGGGCCTCTCGCAGGAACGCGCAGGCTACTGGAAATGCTCGTGCTTGAAAGAATGGGTTCTCTATCTGATGAACAAGAAAGTGCATTGTTGATGCTTAAAGAAAATAACGATCAACTCCTTTTGATGATTCAATGCCTCATTGATATGTACCAGTTCCAAACAGACACACAAAGACTGGAGTTGAAGGACGCTGACATAGTCAATTTGATTTCCGATTCGGTGAAAACTTTTGCTCCCAACGCATCAGAACGAGGTATTCAGCTCATCACAGAGCTTTCATCATCAGACGCACCTATATCAATCGATCTAATTTCAATGCGTCGCTTAATGCATAACTTGCTAGAAAATGCTTTGAAATTCACTGAGAAAGAAGGGCGGATCGTAATTCGTACGCATACCAATAACAATCATTTGATCATTGAGGTAGAAGATAACGGCTGCGGAATACCAGAAGAAGTCCAGGAATATCTGTTTCAGCGCTTCAAGCACGGTCACCAGGGCAAACACTTTCCGCCTGGCAGTGGGCTTGGACTGTATCTTTGCAAAAAAATTGTAGACCTGCACGCCGGTGATATCGAGTGCGTGAGCAAGGTTGGAAAGGGATCCACCTTCCGGGTGACCTTACCTCTAAATCAGAAATCCGATAAGACCGCGCCTAGCGAGGCTTCCCCCAATATTTAACATCATCGCAGTTGCCTTTTGACTTGGCGATCCCAGGAAAATATGGTAGCTGTAGAGAATGTTCGAACGCTCTTGGAGCGATGCAGGTAGGGGGAACCTGCACGGGATGAAACGTCGCAAGGGGTCTAGTAGTGTATCGCCGACATCGCGCCGCCAATCGGTGGACGCGGTAGTTTCGTTCTTCTTGAAAGAAACTACGGTAGGAACGTGGACGCTCGATCCGCATGATTCCAGCATCTCGATCAGCGAAGAATTCAAAAACCTGCATCGGTTTGAAAACAAGCCCAGTGAAACTACTCTGAAAGAGTTTCTGACCTGGATACCCGTCAAAACTGCTCTGAAGCTGAAGAAAGCAATTAAGAGTTTGGCGGAAGAAGGCAAAGAGTTTGAGTTGCGTTATGCCGTGGACACAGAAGGCGGAGAGCGCATCAACATACTCCAGCGCGGAACGATCATCAGAACACGGCGCGGCAAGCCTCCAATAATCATGGGCATGTGCACAAACGACGTACCGGCAAATGCGCAGGAATTGTCATTGAGTGCACAGCGTGAAGAGTATATGGCAACACTCTTCCATGATTTGAAAAATCCGTTGCTCGGCATGAATAACGTACTTCGAATCATGCGAGAAGGACGGCTCGGCAACATTTCAGATGATCAAAGTATTGCACTTGAACAATTAATTGAGAGCAATGCGCAACTCGTTTCAATGATCCAAAACGTTGTTGAAGTCTACCGTTTCGAAAGATCTGTAGATGAAGTAACCCTTGAAAACACCAATTTGTTGAATGCACTTTCGTCTTGCATCGCTTCTATTGTGCCGGTAGCAAGAGAGCGTCAAATAGCAATAAGCACAGAGTTCCCCAAAGGACCTGTGACGGTATTTGCCAATAAGAATGCTCTGCGTCGTTTATGGCAAAACATTCTCGACAATGCCCTCAAATTCACACCTGCTGACGGTAGTATCGTTGTAAGAGCCCTCCTGCACAACTCACATGTTACGGTTGAAATCGAAGATACCGGACCAGGTATACCCGAAGACGAGCAGAAGGTTTTGTTCAAACGATTCAAGCAGTCCAGTGCCGGAAAACAATCAATGTCCGGCACCGGTTTAGGCTTGTACCTGTGCAAAAAAATCGTCACTGCTCACGGCGGTGAAATTAGTTGCACGAGTCGACGTGGGAAAGGAACTGTTTTTAGCGTCACCCTACCAAAAGCGACCGCCTAGAGATTCTGTCGGCTATCGATGTA
>CAJCIF010000080.1 GCA_903970355.1 Actinomycetota bacterium | reverse complement strand
GTTTGGAGGTGATCGAATGCCAGATAATCAACATCGGCCGGGTTTATGCGCAGTCTGCGCATAATTCGCTCTACCGTTGAATGCTTCTTCACCAATCCAAGTTGGGCAATCTTAGGAGACTTTTTAACGAGTTCAGCAAAGTAAGGGGTGTTAAAACCCAAATGGTAGTCACTCGGTTCAAATAAAAGAGTCTTGGTAGCGCCACCTACTTCCGTCCAACGCACAACTACCAAACGATTGGTGAGAGCTACGAACGGAGAAACGGCTTTACAGGCTCGCCACAATCCAAAATGCGTCGGATAGGGCAGTGATACCAGGTTGTATGACCTGACAAAGTCGGGCATGCCGCTGTGCGCGAACCACTTTCGGAAAACCTCCGCTTCCTTCCTTATAAGTATGAGTTGTCTGCCTGGAAGCTCTTCTCTGGCAGATTCCTCGAAGTGTTCGATTTTTCGACAATCTATACTTCCGGTAGCGTCTGTCATATATACCTCGACTCTCGAACTTCCTGGCGAATGCTATTGCTTGCATTTTAGCCTAATGCTGGCATGCAGCAAATTCGGGGCCTGGCTTCTTTTTATTTTGTTCTATAATCCTAGAATGACAGTATCATTTTCGACTCCTTTTCAGAATCACTACAGATAGGTTACTTGTCATTAGTTACTCATCCGATGGTTGAGCCAATTTCGAAAAATTCTCTATGTGCAAGTACAGGTCTGTTCCAACTGTTACAAATAAATTTGTAACGAAACATATAGAGGGTGGGTTATGATCAATACGTGCAAGTCTGAGCATCAAGCAAGGCGAGCATTTGTGAGTCAATAGAGGTATAAAACATGCCAGTTGCCGACGTTTCTGCCCGAGATAGAATCCTTACAACAGCCGATGACTTGTTTTATCGGGAAGGAATCAGGGTTAGCGGTGTCGATACGATCATCGAGAAATCGGGGATCGCGAAAACTACCTTTTACAGGCATTTTCCATCAAAAGACTCATTGATAGTGGCGTACTTGCAGGAGCGCGAGAAGCGTTACTGGCAGCAAATCGAAGAAGTGCTCTCCTTGCATGTCCATTCTCCGCATTTGCAGCTCCTGGATTTATTCGCTTACCTCCGCGATTTTCTGCGCACTCCCAAAAATCGCGGTTGCCCATTCATCAACTGCACAACTGAATTTCCAGATCCAACTCATCCCGGTCATCAGATTGCATTGAGCCACAAGCGCCGTGTTTTAGCCATGCTCACAGATCTGTGCCGCCGTGCTAACGCCCACAATGCCGAAAATCTGGCACAGCAACTAATGGTTATTTACGATGGCATATTGATCAATGCGCTGCAATTAGGAGAACAATCTCCGCTCGATGAAGCTATGGAAGCAGCAAGAATACTTGTGGAAGCACAAACCGAAAAACCACAAACTCACGTTACAAGCGCCTTGGTTAGATAAAGACCAGCAAAATCTGTAACAGCGTCTACCAGGTCATCGAATTGATGGCCCGATCAAATGTCGCTCTGTTTGCCGTGTAATCGCTTTGGTTTTTAGCCTGAAGCCATACTTGTTGTATTTCTGTACCGGTAGCAGTTTTCATTGGCACAAACAGATTTGAACTGTAATTGCTGATGGTGTGATCGGCACGTTCAAAATACCCATCTACCTTAAGCACGTCTTGTCCATTAATGGTGACAACTTCTGCGGATTTGATGTGATAAGGATGATGCGTTTTTCCATCGCTATTTAACTGGTTTGCACCAACGGAATTACTGCCTAGTGCTCCGGCTAATTTTTGGAATAACGCATGCTGAGCGGGTGTAATTTTGTCGGGATTGGCAGGATCCTCCACATAAAGAACACGAGGAAGCTTGCTGCCCTTTCCTGTTTGGAGCGCATCGTTTAGCGCATTAGCGGCCTCATCATTGACTGGTAGCCCGGCGTACTGCACGCCTAGTTGGACATCGGGTTTACCTGGTGGACTGAATGTCGTGACTTGAAATCGAATGTCACGTCCCTGATTATCCGATCGTTGCCATTTGTCTGGTACGGTTATGTTTTTGAATGGTGGCACGTTAACACCTGGAGTTTCCCTGGGCGTAGTTTGTCCGGGACGTTCTAGTTGTGCAACTAATACCGGACGATCTCCTTTCGGAGGCCCGTCATTCGGTGGTGGTATATCAGTCACGATTCAATCCCTCTGCTGCGCTTACTCTATCAACTTTGGTCAACGAAATTTTGATGTTGGTTGCGATTATTGTACTGGTTAAGATACATACTCTTGTAGAGAGTATCAATTGGCATCCATTTATCGTTCTGAGAGCCCCATTGATTATCTACAAAAACCTTACCTGTTTTTTCATCGATATCGGTAACTGAAACAACGTGCCAGGCAGGCTTTGTGGCGTTCGGGTTGTTCCAAAAACCAGGTCCGTTTGCATCGAGCATCACGGTAGCCGGCAACTTATGCTCTCGTTTCATTTCAAGCAAATATTCCTTCAACTCTTCCGGCGAATGAACCTCATGCACTTTGTTGTTATTAAGCTCACCGCGTTCGATTAAAGTGCCTTTGTCACCACTAATTCTTTGTTGCTGTTGTTCCAATTCCGTGCAATCAACTGTCGGGCTGCGCGCTCCTTTGGTTTTATCTTCGTAGCTCGGCACTTCCGTGCCATTGGCATACCGCAAGCGTTCACCGTTATCGTTGTTACCTTCACTTGCTTCTTGGCTATAGTATTCAGGTGGATTGCGCCTTTGGGTAATGTCATTGACCATAACCACATTCATGACTTGTGTAGCAAAGCTGCGATCGCCATCCTTAGGTGGATGGGTTGCGGATTCCGGTTGAGGTACAAGACTGTTGGCATCGATTTTGATATTTTTACCGTCAGGAGCGGTCCAGGATCCGGTTAGGGCTGTAGTCGTGATCAATTCTGCCATCTTTGAAGGATGTCGCACCTCATTGTGCTCAGCCAATGTCGTTACGTTGCAGGTATTGTAGTTTCCTTGATCTGTTTGCTTGGGATTAGCGACTTGGTTCATGAAATTCTCAGCCAGAAGCTGCCGGTTCTCTGGTGTAGCGGCCCCTTTATCAGCAGTCAATAATTTCGTCATCTGCTCGTAAGATTTTGCCACTTCATCTGGTGGCAATTGATCCTTTTGGGCACGCGTTTCGAAAGCCTGGCGATTTCTCTCAAACTCAGCACGCTGAGCTGGATCTGTAATGTTCTTTTCAGCGTCCTGGAGTGCTTGCCGTTGCTTTACGACATCCGGATTGCTAGCAACATCTTTCGTTGTGTCAGTTTTGGTGTCCTGCGTATCTCGCTGTTGATCTTGACCTTGTCTCTGTTGATCTTGACCCTGTCGCTGTTGATCTTCACCCTGTCGCTGTTGGTCCTGACGCAGGTGATGTTGTTCGTGGCGCTGGTGATGTTGATCGTGACGCTGTTGTTGTTGTTGATGCTGATGGCTTCCCTCGCCCATCTTGTATTCGGGCAGTTTCAGGTGATCTTTTGGATGAAGCATGTGATTGAGCGGATCTTTGCCATTCTTTCGATCGTTAGGGAAGTTTTCTTCTGCAATTTTACGAGCGTATTTCAGAACATCGCCCGCTGAAGCATGAGGGCCTAGATGTTTTTGGGCAATTTTCCAAAAGCAATTTTGGTCTGTACCATTCACGGTTGCTTCTCCAGCTGGAACCGTTTTACCTTGCTCTGTCGACCTTTGGGAATGAGCATCGCTAGGAGTTGCTCGCTCGGTTGGCGTTGTGTGCTGTCTTTCGGTCGGTTGCACGGCACCCGGGACATCCGTTGTCCTGACCGCGGCTGGCCTTGCATCACCAGTTGGTGATACTGCACCGGGCAGTGCATCCCCAGGTTGGGCCGCAGGTGCAGTCGATCTTGCCTCCATTGCTCTAAGCATGGTGGATAAACCGCTCGCCGGATAGATATCGTGATCGAGCGCCAGATGTCCATCTTTTAGCGCAGCCTGATTGTGCGGTTCCGCTCTATTGGCCGCTGTCTTAAATAAATGTCCGAGTTCTTTATAGGCTTCTTCAAAGGCGGCTTTGGGTTTTGTGGCTAAAGCGCGAGATTCATTTTGCTCCGCTCTATCCATGCACCAGTTCCCTGACCGCGAACGAATTAGAAGTAGATACCGCTCAATGGCACAATCGCTCTAGCGGCTTGGGTTGATTGCGGGTTCACTTTATACAAAAGCTCGAACCCTGCGAGCCGTTCGGATCCGTTCTGAAATCGTGTGACGGCAAGTACTTTATTCCCGCTGAGCTTCGTATACATGCAGACATCGACGCGATCGGCGAGATCA